>JAQGPD010000216.1 GCA_028293305.1 Verrucomicrobiales bacterium
CCCCACCGGACGCTGTGCCGCCCTGCTTCCACTGCTGTTCCTCCTGCTGGCCCCCGCCTGCCGGAAGGAATCCGCGGGCCCCCCGGGAGCAGGGACGGCACCAGGCGCCGGACCGCCCCCGCCCGCCGAAGTCAGCGTCGTCACCGTGGAGTCCTCGGCCGTCCCCATCACCGCCGAACTCCCCGGCCGCCTAACGGAAGTCCGCGTTGCCGAAGTCCGCGCGCGGGCCACCGGGATTTTGCTGAAACGCCGCTTTGAGGAAGGAGCCCAGGTCCAGGAGGGGCAGTTGTTATTTGAAATCGATCCCGCGCCGCTCGAAGCCACCCTGAAAAGCGCCGAGGCCAACCTCGCCAAAGCCGAAGCGAATGCCGCGCAGGTCCGCTCCCGGGCCGTCCGCTACAAAACCCTGGTAGGAAAAAACGCCGTCAGCAGTCAGGAAAACGAGGACGCCATCGCCGCCGCCGCCCAGGGCGAAGCCGAAATCCTCGTCGCCCGCGCCGCCCTCGACACCGCGAAACTGAACCTCGGCTACACGAAGGTCACCGCCCCCATCACCGGCCGCATCAGCGAGGCCAAAGTCACCGAAGGCGCCCTCGTCAGCTCCACGGAAAGCACCCCCCTGGCCATCATCCGGCAGCTGGATCCTATCTACTTCGACTTCACCCAATCCAGCACCGAAACCCTCCGCCTCCGCCGCGCGCTGGAGGATGGCACTTTGAAAAAAACCGGCGATGCCGCTGCGGAAATCCACCTCCTTCTGGACGACGGCACCGCCTACCCCACGCCTGGAAAACTCCTCTTCACCGGCGTCTCCGTGGAGCCGACCACCGGCACCCTGCCGCTGCGCGCCGAGTTCCCCACTCCCTCCCAAATGCTCCTTCCCGGCATGTTTGCCAGGGCCCGCCTGCAACAAGCCGTCAACGCCTCCGCCCTCACGCTGCCCCAGCGCGTCGTCACCCGGAATGGCGATGGCACCGGCACGGTGATGGTCGTGACGCCTGACAACAAAGTCGAGCCCCGCATCATCCAGGCCGACCGCGCGGTCGGCAACCGCTGGGTCGTCAGCAGCGGACTCAAAGCCGGCGAGCGCGTCATCATCGAAGGCGTCCAAAAAGCCCGTCCTGGCTCCACCGTCAAACCAGTCCCCTTCACCGCCGCCCTGGCAGAAAACCAGACGCCGCCCCCAGTCCCCAAAACCTAACACCCAATCCTTTCCATATTTCCAAATTTCTTAATTTCCTAATTTCCTAATTTCCCCCCCTCTCCCATGGCCCGTTTTTTCATCGACCGCCCGGTCTTCGCCTGGGTCGTGGCCCTGCTGATTATTTTGCTGGGCAGCCTCGCCCTGACAAGTCTGCCTGTCGCGCAATATCCGACCATCGCGCCGCCCGCCATTTCCGTCACGGCCAACTACGCCGGCGCCTCCGCCGAGACTTTGCAGGACACCGTGACTTCCGTTATCGAGCAACAGCTCAACGGGATCGACAACCTGCTATACATGAGTTCGAACAGCGACGCCAGCGGGCTCGCCACGGTGACGCTTTACTTCCTGCCAGGGACCAATGCCGACACCGCCCAGGTGCAGGTGCAAAACAAGGTCCAGCTCGCCACGCCCAGCCTGCCGCAGACCGTGCAGCAGCAAGGCGTCGTCGTCGCCAAGGCCACGAAAAATTTCATGCTCATCGTCACGCTTTCCACCACGGACGGCAGCATGGATGAGGTCGCCCTCGGCAACTACATCGCCAGCAGTGTGCTCGATCCCATCCGCCGCGTCTCGGGCGTTGGCGAGGCCAACATGTTCGGCACGGAATACGCCATGCGCATCTGGCTGGACCCTGACAAACTCCGCGGATTCAGCCTGACGCCCGCCGACGTCTCCGCCGCCCTGCGCGCGCAAAACGCCCAGGTGCCCGTCGGCCAGCTCGGGGCCCGGCCCGCCACGGATGGCCAGCAGCTCAATGTGATTGTCCAGGGCCGCACCACCCTGCGGACGCCGCAGCAGTTTGAAAAAATCCTCCTGCGCGTGAATCCTGACGGCTCGCGCGTGCTGCTCGCGGACGTCGCCCGCGTTGAACTCGGCGGTCAGGACTACAGCACCCAGGCCCGCGTGAACGGCCGGCCTTCCAGCGCCGTCGCGGTGAAACTATCCCCTTCCGCCAACGCCCTTTCCACGGCGGAAAATGTCAGGAAGAAAATCGCGGAACTCCAGGAATTTTTCCCGCCTGGCGTGGTGGTGGACTACCCGCTGGACACCTCCGCCTTTGTCAAAATCTCCATCGAGGAAGTGGTCAAGACGCTCGTGGAAGCCATGGTCCTGGTCTTCCTGGTGATGTATCTTTTCCTGCAAAACATCCGCACCACGCTCATCCCCACCATCGTGGTTCCTATCGCTTTGCTGGGCACCTTCGCCACCATGCTGGCGTTCGGATTCACCATCAATGTGCTCACCATGTTCGGCCTGGTTTTGGCGATCGGCATCCTTGTGGACGACGCGATTGTGGTGGTGGAAAATGTCGAGCGCATCATGAGTGAGGAAGGATTGCCGCCGCTCGAAGCCACGCGCAAAGCCATGAGCCAGATCACGGGAGCGCTCATCGGCATCACCCTGGTGCTGACGGCGGTCTTCATTCCCATGGCGTTTTTCGGCGGCTCCGTCGGCGTCATTTACAAGCAATTTTCCTTCGCCCTGGTGGTCTCGATGATCTTCTCCGTGATCCTCGCGCTGAGTCTGACGCCCGCCCTTTGCGCCACGCTGTTGAAGCCGGTGGAAAAAGGGCACCATCACGAAAAGCGCGGATTTTTTGGTTGGTTCAACCGCAGCTTCGCGTCCGCCACGACGCGTTATCAAAAAATCGTGGGCGGCATGCTGAAGCGCACCGGCATCTTCATGGCCAGCCTCGCGGTCATCACCGCGCTCATGGGTTGGCTGTATGTGAGGCTGCCTTCCTCCTTCCTCCCGGCGGAGGACCAGGGATATTTTCTAACCGTTATCCAGCTTCCGCCCGGAGCCACCCAGGAGCGGAATCTGGAGGTCATCAAGCAGGTCGAAAACTACTACGGCGCGCAGCCGGAAATCGAGAGCTACATCACCGTGGCCGGCTTCAGCCAAAACGGACGCGGGCAGAATGCCGCCATCGCGTTTGCCCGCATGAAGGATTGGAAACTGCGGTCCGGCGAAGCCCACACCGTGCAGGCGGTCATCGGCCGCGCCTTCGGCACCTTCGCGGGCATCAAGGACGCCATCATTGTTCCTATCAATCCACCGCCGATCAGCGACCTGGGAAATGCCGTCGGCTTCGACCTGCAACTCCAGGACCGGGGCGGCGTGGGGCATGAAAAATTCGTCGCCGCGCGCTCGGAATTGCTGAGGCTCGCCAATCAGGATCCGCGTATCACCGGCGTCCGCATGCAGGGACTGGAGGACGCCGCGCAGCTCCGGATTGAACTCGACGAGGACAAAGCCGTGGCGCTGGGCGTCTCGCCGGAGGACGTGAATTCCACGCTGAGCACCGCCTTCGGATCCAGTTATGTGAACAACTTCGTCAACGGAAACCGCGTCCAGCGCGTCATCGTGCAGCTGGATGCGAAGCACCGGATGCTGCCCGAGGATATCGGCAAAATATTTGTCAGGAACAAAACCGGCGGCATGGTCCCCGTCGCCGCGTTCACCCGTCAGTCGTGGACCGGTGGCTCGCCGCAGCTGCAACGCTATAACGGATTTCCCTCCACCGAAATCCTGGGCACTGCGGCGCCTGGCCGCAGCACCGGCGAGGCCATGCAGGCCATGGAGGAACTCATCGCCAAACTCCCGCGCGTCATTGGTTTTGAATGGACCGGCCAGTCCTACGAGGAACGGCTGTCCGGCTCCCAGGCGCCCGCGCTGTATGCGCTTTCGCTGCTCATTGTGTTCCTTTGTCTGGCCGCGCTGTATGAAAGCTGGTCCATCCCACTATCTGTTATTCTGGTGGTGCCGCTGGGCATCATCGGAGCGCTCCTGGCGGTGACTTTGCGGGGTCTGCCTAACGATGTCTATTTCAAAGTCGGACTCCTGACCGTGGTGGGGCTTTCCACGAAGAATGCCATCCTGATCATCGAGTTCGCCAAGGACCTCATGGAGCAGCGCGGCATGGGACTGATCGAAGCCACGCTGGAGGCGGTGCACCAGCGGCTGCGGCCGATTCTGATGACATCGTTCGCCTTCATCCTCGGCGTCATGCCGCTGGCGCTCAGCACCGGTGCCGGCTCCGCCAGTCAGAACGCTATCGGGACTGGGGTGGTCGGCGGCATGATCACCGCGACGGTCCTGGCCATCTTCCTGGTGCCGGTGTTTTTTGTGGTGGTGCGCCGCCTGGTCACGCGCTGCCGGCCCCCGCAGGGCAAGGCACCGGATTCCGCTGCGCTGCCTGCGTTCTCCGGGAATGACGGAGATGATTCAACGGCGCCACCGCAGTCCGCACCAGTTGTTTGATCCCGCTCGAAATCAGGGATCCGGTGCTGGCGGGGCAACCTTACATCGATAGCGGTAGTTGTGTTATCCATTTTTGTTGGCAATGGGTATAATTTGGCAATGACCATTGGAGGTTTATCCGCATTCCTTTTTGCTCGGTTACTGTAATGAGTTCACGTGGGAAAGGTGCCGATGCTCTGCAAAACCGAGGCGGCCGGGGCGACTTGCAAAGTCGCGGTCCTTTGGGCCCGTCCCGCAAAGAGGACCGCGACTTTGGAAGTCGCCCCGGAGCATCGGCAGTTCCGCGAATATCCCAACAGAAAATCACGCAAGTCACGGGTCCGCTACGCGGTCGGTTGCTTTCGTGGCCACCGGCAGCCGCTCAATCTGAAAGGTTGTGGGATGACGGCTTGGCCAAAAAGCCTATATCTTTGTGGAATTGTTATGATCCGGCCGGGCTGGTGGTCGTGGGGGGAGAAGGGGTCCCGACGGCTTGGCGTTCGTTCCCCGCTTGCAGCAGGCCTCCCCCCGGCGCACTGCGGACGATGGCCACGAGGAAAAAAACGACCGCCGCCCGTCCCGCATCCCCCCCGAAATCCACCCGCTCCGGTCCGCCCGCGGCCGACCCGGCCCATGCTCCGGCCCCGGGAACGCGTGTTGGCATTATCATGGGCAGCATTTCGGATTGGGGCACCATGGAACATGCCGCCGAGATCCTGACCGATTTTGGAATCGCCTATGAAACCCGCGTCGTCAGCGCGCACCGCACCCCGGCGCTGCTCGTGGAGTATGCGGAAACCGCGCAGGAACGCGGCCTTCAAGTCATCATCGCCGGAGCCGGCGGGGCCGCCCATCTGCCGGGCATGACCGCCAGCATGACCCCGCTGCCGGTGCTAGGCGTGCCGGTGGAATCCAAGGCGCTGAAAGGCATGGACTCCCTGCTGAGCATCGTGCAGATGCCTGGCGGCGTGCCCGTCGGCACCTTCGCCATTGGGAAAGCCGGAGCCATCAATGCCGCGCTTTTCGCCGCTTCCATCCTGGCCCTCACCGATCCCGGAACCGCCGCGCGTCTGAAACAATTCCGCGACCGCCAAACCGCCAAAGTGTTAGCCTCCCAGGCTGAATTGCCCGCATGAAATCCGCTTCCCCCGTCCTACTTCCCGGCCGCACGCTCGGCATCCTCGGCGGCGGCCAGCTCGGCCGCATGACCGCCCGCGAGGCCAAACGCGCGGGCTACCGCGTCGCCATTTACACAAACGAACCCCACGGCAGCCCCGCCGGCCAGCTGGCCGATCTGGAGGTGAACGCCGCCTATTTCGACGACGAGGCCCGCGAGCAATTCATCCGCGAGGTCGATGTCATCACCATGGAATTTGAAAATCTGCCCGGCGACCTATTGGGATTTTTCGAATCCCACAAGCCGGTGCGCCCTGGCCGCCGCGCCCTGGAAACTTGTCAGAACCGCGAGCGCGAAAAGTGTTTCCTAAAAGACATCGGCGTTCCCCACGCGCCGTTCCGCGTGGTGAAAAACGCGGAGCAACTTGCGGCCGCCATCGCGGAGCTGGGCACCCCCTGCGTGTTGAAAACCGCCGACTTTGGTTATGACGGGAAGGGCCAGCAAAAGCTCACCGGCGGCGAGGATGCCGAAACCGTTTGGAAAAATCTGGCCGCCCCGCGTGGCGTTTTGGAAAAGTGGGTGACCTTTGAAAAGGAAATCAGCGTGGTCGGCGCCCGCGCGCTGGACGGCACCTTCGCCGCCTTTCCGCCCTGCGAAAACGAGCATCGGAATCACATCCTGGACGTCACCATCGCCCCCGCCCGCATCGCCCCGGAAACCGCCGCCGAAGCCATTTCCCTGACTGAAAAAATCGCCGCCGCGCTCGAATACACCGGCACCCTGGCCGTCGAGTTTTTCCTGGCAGGGGATGGAAAGCTAACGGTTAATGAAATAGCGCCGCGCCCTCACAATTCCGGCCACCACACCATCGACGCCTGCTGCACGAACCAATTCGAGCAACAGCTCCGCGCCGTCGCCGGACTGCCCCTGGCCGATCCCCGCCAACACACGCCCGCCGTCATGGTGAATCTGCTGGGCGACCTCTGGCCCGCGCCGGATCAGGCCCCGGACTGGACCGCCATCCTCAGCCACCCGCGCGCGCGGCTGCATTTGTATGGAAAACGCCGCGCCGTGCCCGGGCGGAAAATGGGGCACTTCACCGTGCTGGCGGAAACGGTGGAGCAGGCCCTGGAGGAAGCGCGGCAGCTGCAA
>JAQGPD010000217.1 GCA_028293305.1 Verrucomicrobiales bacterium
G
Organism: Verrucomicrobiales bacterium; assembly: GCA_028293305.1. Classification (GTDB taxonomy): domain Bacteria; phylum Verrucomicrobiota; class Verrucomicrobiia; order Verrucomicrobiales; family V1-33; genus CAIZWU01. Next base: position 2 of record JAQGPD010000217.1, read on the forward strand.
CAGGCCGCCGCCGATGAGGGTGGTGGCGTCGAGGAGGGCGGCGGGGAGGCTCCAGGCGTTTTGGACGGCGAGGTAGCGGGGTTCCCAGTGGGGGTTGAATTTTTCCTTGTAGTCGCGCAGGCCGCTGAAGTTGTAGAGCTTGCGGCCGCGGAGGAAGATTTGGGCGGCGGCTTTGTTCCAGAGGGGGGCGAGGGCGTGGGTGGAGAGGCCGGAGAGCGGGGCCATGCCGAGGCTGAATTCCAGATAGCCGCCGGCTTTGCCCCAGAGGAGCATTTCGGTGAAAAGATAGTCCATGACGCCGCTGGGCGCGTCGTCGGTCTGGCGCATGAGGTCGACTGAAAGTTCCGAGCGCTGGGTGGTGGTCCAGAGGTTGGCGAAGGCGGTGACTTTTCCCTCCGGATTGAGCACGACGGCGCAGGGGAAGCGGCGGAGGTAATCGGGATCGAAGCGGCCCAGGGAGAAGCCTTTTTCGGCAGTGCGGTGTTTGGCCAGCCAGGCGTTGGAGACGGTTTCGAGTTCCAGCAGGTGGGCGGCGGTTTCCTCCGGGGTCCACATGGCGAAGGAAAATCCGTCGCGCAGGAATTTGCTTTTCACATTGCGGAGCTTCCGGTGGGTCGGGCCTTCGAGGGAAAAATCGGCCAGGTCCACCCAGGCTTCCTCGCCCAGTTTGAAGAGCTTGCAGCCCATGTCCAGGAAGCGCGGGACGGAGGTGGCGCTGACTTGATAGAAGACGGGACGGAAGCCCTCGTCCACGGACTGCTCGATGAATTTCCACAACAAATCGTCAGGGTCCGCGGTATCGCCCACAGGGTCGCCCAACGCGATGCGGCTGCGGCCGTGCTCCGCATACATGAGGAAGCTGCGGCGGTCGGCGGACCACTCGAATTGCTTGTCGCCCAGAAAAGCCAGGGCGGCGGCGCAGGCGGTGCTGCGGGCCACGGTGGCGGCGACTTCCTGCATGTCCGGCGGCGGGGTATCGCGGTGCGGTTTCACGGGACGGAGCCACTGCGCGAGAGCGACAACCAGGAACACGCTGCCGGCGCCGACCATGGCGCGGAGGAAGCGCGAGGCATCGTCATCGAAGGAAAACTCCCACCACAATTGCCGGGTGTATTCCACATGTTTCGCGCTGAAAAACCCCAGCCACGTGGCCACCAGCACCAGACCCGCCAGGAGTCCCCACCATTCCATGCTGAAACGGTGCGTCCAGATGGCGGACTGCCGATGGTAGAGCGCCCGGAAGGGAAGGATGCAGGCCAGCAGGAAGGAAAGCGCCAGGGATTCCTCCCAATCCACGCCTTTTGTCAGGGAAAAGACGATGCCCGCAAAGGTCAGGATAACCGTTAGCCACCACGCCGCGCGGATGCGGCGCTGCAGGCCGCGGGCGAGGACGATGAGCAGGGCTCCGATGAGGCTGGAGAGGAAATTCGACGCCTCCACAAACGGCAGCGGGAGGAAGGCGGCGAGGACATCCCGCCGGGAATTTTCCATCGGCGTGTTGGCGGAGAGCAATAACATGAATCCGCCGCCCAGCGCCAGGAGAGTGCCCAGCCGCGGGGCCATGGTCACCCAGCCGCGCCGCATGAGATTGCCGCCCTTCGCCAACCACTCGCGGCGGTGGCGCATTTCCCGCCACCCCAGCAGGCCGATGCCGGCGGCGAACGGAAGCAAATAAAACAGCAGGCGGTAAGTCACCAGCGCTCCGGCGAGGGTGGCGGAGGGCACGATGCCGCTGAGGAATTTGCTGACGGTCAATTCCAAAACGCCCACGCCGCCCGGCACGTGGGTGGCGGCGCTGATGGCCTGGGAAATGGCGATGACCGCCACGAAGGACCAGATGCTGACCGGCAATCCGTCCGGCAATAACACCCACAACGCCAGTCCAGCCCCGAGCCAGTCCAGCACGGAAAACAGCAGCGCGAGGCCTGCGAGCTTCGGTGAGGGCCAACGGATGCGCTTGGGATTCAGGAGCTTGCCCGCCCAGATGAGCGCGAGGCATCCGGCCACCAGCACGGCGCCCAGGGCAAAAACGGTGCGCCCCTGGAGCCAATCCAGCGGAGGTGGCGATACCATGAGGAGCACGCCGCAAAGCATGGCGTGACCCGCCCATCCGGCGGTCGCGGTGAAAAGCGTTAGTTTCCCCACTTCGCCGGTGGTCAGTTTTTGACTGGTGGCGAATCTCATGCGGATGGCCCCGCCGCCGAGCACGGTGCCGCCCGCATTCAGGCTGAAAATGGAGGAAATGAACGAGATCCCGAGGCTGTGCCAAGGCCGCGAAATCGGCCGTCCCAGCCAGCTTTCGGCGATCACTCCCAGGGCGGCATTGCAGGTATGCGCGAGGACGGTGATGGCCAGGGCCAGGAGCAAATGTCCGGTCCCGATGCGCGTCAACGCGGCGTCCAGGTCGCTGAAATGGAAGTCTGCCCACTCGTGGTGCAGGGCGCGCAAGGCGAAGGCCAGGACGACCAGCCACAATAATCCACCCACCCTGGCAAGCCAAACCCGGGCGGGGCTGGGGGCGGGGACGGCGTCGCTCATCGGTTGGTCGGGGGG
>JAQGPD010000218.1 GCA_028293305.1 Verrucomicrobiales bacterium
CGGGTGATTTTTCCTAACAGCGGGCGAGAAGCCAGCCGGTGAGCTCGCTGATCTTCACGCGGTGCTGGGCGCCGCCATCGCGCTCGCGCACGGTGACCGTGTCCGCCAGATCCGGGCCTTGCTCGCCGAGGGTTTCGAAGTCGATGGTGACGCAGAAGGGCGTGCCGATTTCGTCCTGGCGGGCATAGCGGCGGCCGATGGCTCCGCTTTCGTCATAGAAGCAGTTGAGTTTTCCTTTGAGTTGTTGGAAAACGGCTCGGGCCTTGGCGACGAGTTCGGGTTTGTTTTTGAGGAGCGGGAAAACGCCGACCTTGACCGGAGCGATGGTGGGGTGCAGGCGGAGGACGGTGATGGTTTCGGATTTTCCTTTGCCGTCTTCCTTTTCGTATTGCTCGAAGGCTTTGGCGATGACAGCCAAGGCCATACGGTCCAAACCGGCGGAGGGCTCGATGACGTGGGGGAGGTAGAAGCCTTTGAAAAGCCGGTCAAACCAGGCGCGGGTCTCGGCTTCGGTGAGGGCTCCTTTTTCCTTGGCCTGCTCAGCGGCGAGGCGGCGCTGGATGAGGGCTTCCCTGGCGTCCGGAGTGAGGGCGGCGGCGGCGGTTTTGAGTTCCTCGTCGAAGAATTCGAGGGGCTTTCCGCAGTGTTTCATGTGCTGCGAGAGGTCGAAGTCCCCACGCGCGGCGATGCCTTCCAGCTCTTCGGTGCCGAACGGGAATTCGCAGAGAATGTCCACGCAGGCGCGGGCATAGTGGGCGAGTTCGTCCTTCGTCTGCCAGTAATAGTGGATGACTTTTCCGAGGCCGATGGACTCGTAGAACGCCGTGCGCTGGGCGACCCAGTAACGGTGCCAGAGTTCCCAACCCCAGTCGGCGCGGGGCTCGGAAAGGTCCGCGCCTTCGCTCCAAGCGGCGACGGAACCGGAGATGATTTCGATGGCTTCGTCGGGTTTGATGAAGAATTCGAGTTCCATCTGCTCGAACTCGCGGCTGCGGAAGGTGAAGTTGCGCGGGTTGATTTCGTTGCGGAAGGCCTTGCCGATCTGGCAGATGCCGAAGGGCACCTTGACGCGGCTGGAGTCCACGACGTTTTTATATTGGGCGAAAATGGCCTGGGCGGTTTCGGGCCTGAGATAGGCGATATTTTCCTCACTTTCCACGGGGCCGGTGTGGGTTTTGAGCATGAGGTTGAACATGCGGGGCTCAGTGAGTTCCGCGCCGTTTTCGGGGTTGAAGGCGGTGGAGTTTTCCACTTTTTCCGCAGTTTCGCCGCCGAGGGGTTCGGGGTCCTTCACGCCGCGGGCGGTGTAGAAGGCTTTCGCGGTTTTCAGGGCGGACTCGCGGGGTTTGCCGGCGGGGGCGAGGGCGGAGAAGGGGGTGGAATTGGAAGTATTTTCCGCACCGGTGGCTCCGGTGAAGCGGTAAACCATGCCGGATTGGGGCTCGATCTGGTCGGCGCGGAGGCGTTTATTGGTGACGAGGCAGTCGACCATGGGGTCCGCGAAAGTGTCCACGTGACCGGAGGCTTTCCAGATCGCGGGATGCATGATAATGGTGGCGTCGAGGCCGACGACGTCCTCGCGTTCGCGGGTCATGGCGCGCCACCATGCTTCGCGGAGATTGCGTTTCAGTTCCGCGCCGAGGGGGCCGTAATCCCAAAAGCCGTTGATGCCGCCGTAGATTTCGGAGGACTGGAAGATGAAGCCCCGGCGTTTGCAGAGGCTGACGATTTTTTCCATGATAGGGGTTTCGGCTTTGACGGGAGCGGACATGGCGGGGATGAAAGCGGTTGGAAGGGCAGGGTGCAAAGGGGAAATGCGGTGGAGATGCGGTAGAGAAGCGGGTAGGATGACACAGGGGGGGAGGGCGTGTCCGGGAGGCGGATTCGGTGCGGGCTGGGAATGGGGCTTGGAGCTTGGGGGTGGATGGGGGTGGATGGATGCAGGAAAGGGACGAGGGACGAGGGAGGAGGCGGCGGGAGGCGGGCGAGAATTGATCGCGAAAAGGGCCCGGTCGGAGCGGAGGTTGGATTTTAGACGTTTGCGGATGGAAAGTAAGAATGGAGTGGTAGGGTGGGGGATGAATTTGGCGAATTGGATCACAATATCACGTATTCTTCTGATTCCGGTTTTTGTGGGCTTGGCGCTTTATTATGGCCGGAGTGCGGCGGCAGGCATGCCGGTGGAGGGCTACCGGTTGGCGGCGGTGGCGGTCTTCCTGGTGGCGTCGGTCAGTGACTGGGTCGATGGCTGGGTCGCGCGACGTTTCAATCAGCAAACGAGGTTGGGAAGTATGCTGGACCCGGTGGCGGACAAGGGATTGGTGCTGGCGGCGTTGATCACTTTGTCCACGTCGTGGTCGGCGGATCATCGGTTTCCGTTGTGGTTTCCGGTCTTGGTGATCAGCAAGGATGTGTTGTCATTCGGCGGGGCGTGGCTGATTCATTTTTGTGTGGGAAGGGTGATCATTCGGCCGCATTGGACGGGAAAAGTATCGACGGTGACGCTGATGGTGGCGCTGGCCTGGGCCATGCTGCGGCTGGATTGGTTGCCTGCCTTGGTGCCGGTGGTGGTGGCGTCCGTGTTTGTGGTGGCGTCCGGCATTGCCTACATCGTGGATTGCGCGGTGCAGATCCGGGAAGGCAGTGAAGCCGGAGGGCGGCGCTGAGCGGGGGAGGATGGAAGGTGGGGAATGGAAGGTGGGGGAGCATTTGGAGCCGAAAATGCGGCCATTTCATCGTGGACCCCAGGGCCGTAGCGGTGACTTGAAAGCTTAGTCAGGAGGATTGGAGTGAACGATTAAAGTTGCTCGGAATTGCGGTGTGGAGGGAGGAGGGGGCGGCGGAGATTGGGTTTAATGGGGGGGTGGTCGAAGAACCCTACGGGTGGCCGATGGCATGGGCGCTGATTCCACGAGGTTGCAACTCCCATGAGGGGGAAGTGGGATATTGCTCGGGGGGGAGCGGCCATGAAAAGCGGCAGCGCCCGGATTTCTGGCGACCCGAACTTTTTGCAAAACCGACGCGATGTTGCTCGAAGAATAGAGGCGAGGGCTAACAACTCTGTGATGAAGACATCAAGTCACTTCCGCGAAAGTCGCTGCGACTTTAAAGTATACCCCGCGCGATTGGTGGGCCGCCCCGGTGGCTTCCAGATACTGTGAGGTTTTTTGGGGTTAGCACAAAAGTCGCAGCGACATTGGTGTCGTGAGTTGACACTTTGCCGCCGGATTGGTCATGCACAGAAGAAGTCGCAGCGACATTATTTACACTGTTCGTTTGACTGCGATTCATTTCCCACGCAAACATCCCAGCATGTCCCGCATGCCCCGAATCCACCGCGCCTTCCTGTTC
>JAQGPD010000236.1 GCA_028293305.1 Verrucomicrobiales bacterium
TCCCCTCGCCGCCACCAAAACCGCCGCCGAACTCCCACCCGGCGAGGAACGCGAAAGATTGATGGGGAACATCGCTGAAAACTGGGGCGCCAAAGACCCAACCGCCGCCTTGAAATGGGCCGACACCCTGAGCGGCGACGAAAAAACGGAGGCCACCAAAAAAGCCCTCAACGGCTGGGCGAACAAAGACCCCCAGGCCGCCGCCGCGCACCTCGCCACCCTCCCGGCTGCGGATCGGGATAAATACACCGGCTCCATCGCCGGCCGTTGGGCCAACCGGAACCCCGCCGAAGCCGCCGCGTGGGTGACGACCCAGCCCGAAGGCGACGGACGCAAGGAAGCCGTCGGCTCAGTCATGGGCACCTGGTCGGAAACCGAACCCGAGAAAGCCAGCGCCTGGCTCCTCACTCAACCCACCGGCCCGAGCAAGGACCAGGGAATCGTCACCCTGGCCAACAGTCAGGTGAAAACCGACCCCGAAGCCGCGCTCACCTGGGCCGCCACCATCAGCGATCCCACGACCCGCTCCCTCCAACTCAAAGGCAACGTCCGCCAATGGGCCCGCCGCGATGCCCCCGCCGCCGCCCAATGGGTCAACAACGCCCCCGGCCTCACCCCCGAGGAACGCACCGAACTCCTCCCGGCCCCCAAACCCTGACAAAAACCCGGCACCGCCCGACCCGGAGAAATATCCTCCTCCCCCCGGACCGCACAGGCCGTCCGAGCCATATTATATAAGGCCGGTCAGGTCGGTCGGGCCGGTCAGCCCGGTCAGGCCGGTCGGTCAGGTCGGTCAGGTCGGTCAGGTCTGTCAGGTCTGTCAGGTCTGTCAGGTCTGTCAGGTCAGTCAGTCAGGTCGGTCAGTCGGGCCGGTCGGGCCGGTCGGGCCGGTCAGGTCGGTCGGGCCGGTCGGGTCCATCAGTTCCGTCAGGTCCCTTTCGTCCCTTTAGTCCTTTTTGTCCTTTTAGTCCTTTCCGCCCCGCCCCCCAATCAAGGCTTACTACTCTGACTCAACAACCAAGCCATCAAATCGTAAAAATCCGCCTCAGGAATGGACATTCCGAAGATCGCCGGCATCAGGGACATCGCGGTTTCCTCGTTCTTTTTGATAGTGGACTTCACCAGCCGGTGCTCCTGCCCCGCGGCATCGACCATGATCAAAACCTGGCCGGCCTCCCCGCGTTCCAGTCCCGCGACCACGGACTCATCCTGCGCGGTCACCACGTGCAGGCGGAAATGCGAGTCCACATTCCGACCCGGGTCCAGAATATCCTCACACAATCTCGCCGCGCCGCGGTTTCCGATCCCATCCAGCTGCGGCCCCACCAGGGCACCCTTTCCTCCGATCGCGTGGCACACGGCGCAATTCGCCGCGAAGACGGATTCCCCGCGTCCTTTGTCAGGGCGCGCCGCCGCAAAACCGGCAACCCGCGCCGCAATCAGCCGGTCCGCCTCGGCCTGTTGTTCCGGCGTCACGGCGGAAGGCGGGGCCGGAGGGGCCGCCGGCAAAAAGACCGCCAATTTTTCCCGCAGCATGGGAGGCGCCGCGTATTTCAACAAACCCGCCAATTTAGTCAGGCGCCGCGTCGCCTCCGCCTCACCGCGGAACGCCTCCACCACCACCACCGGCGGATCCACTTCGCCCACCGCCAGCCAGGCGTAGGCGTCCTCCGTCACGCCATCCACGATTTCCAGCCTGACCGATTTTCCCGCCACGGCGGAAAGGTCCCATTCAACTTTCCGGCTGGCATCATTCCGGGGCGGTGCCGCGCGCTGGATTTCCGCGCCCGACGCCGCATCCACCAGCCTCACAAAATTCCCGCCCACCGCGGCGCGCTCCGGCGAGCCGTCATGACCGCACACAGCGAAGGACAACTTGTCAGGGGCCGCGAAAGGCTTGGAAACCAGCGTCCCGCCCGCCTGCTCCGCACGGGCCTGACCCGATGCCAGACTTGATATAAAGACCCCGCCGGCACCATCCGGTTTTTTCCGCTCCTCCATGCCCCAGGGCGAAACCGTGGGCGGATTTCCCGGCACATTCGTCCAGCTAGGCACATTCCCTTGCGGCAGTGATGCCAACAATTTCCCGGCCACTTCGTTCCCCCATCCCAGGACCGGAGCCGGAGGCAGTTCCCCGCGCTCCTGCAGGCCGCCATTCACCGCCAATAACAAATCCGCCTGCATGCCCGCATCGTTGGCGAAGCGGCCCTTGGCATACTCCATCAAATCCCCCGCCGGCAAATAAACCGCCAGTTGGGTCAGCGCCTCCGCCGCATCCGCCACGCAGGCGGGATCGGCCTTCATCTGCTGCAAAACATAGCCCGCCGCCTCGGCAAAACCCGCCGCCCGCGCGATCATGATCACCTCGGATTTCGTCGCAGGAGACATCGCCAGGCCTTCCATGGCCTTGATCGCTCCCGGCAGCCGCAGATGCCCGCGGATCACAATACGCAGCTGATGCCTCAATCCCAAATCCTCCGCCGGCGTCCGCTCCAAAAGCGCCACGAGTTTCGGCAGCCACTCCACGGAAATCGGCCGCAGCATGGCCTCCACCGCCACCTTGCGCTCCTCCGCATCCGCCGATTCCAGGAATCGCCCCGCGGTCTCGACCTCCCTGGCGGACAAGGCACCCTTCCTGGCCGCGAAACGCAGATCGACCACCGGTCCGCTCAATGCGGGCATGTCCATGGCCCCTTGTTTCTTCGTTATGCGCCAGATCCTGCCACGCTCCTTGTCCCGCCCGGGATGTGTCAGGGGGACCTCATAATGCCCGATCACCTTGTTATAAAAATCCGCCACAAACAACGCCCCGCCCGGTCCCATCCTCAGATCCACAGGCCGGAACCACGGGTCGTCGCTGGTGATGAAATCCGGCTCCTCGATCGCTTTGGGCATGCTGCCCGTCCGGGTGATCCTATCAA
>JAQGPD010000244.1 GCA_028293305.1 Verrucomicrobiales bacterium
GATTGATATTGCTGTCCATCATACACATAATAGGAACGCGCATGGCAGAAGCGATAGTCATCAAAGCCATCCGGTTTGAAAGCCGCCTGGGAAAGCCGTGAAGTCCAGGTCAACTGCGCCGCCCCCAGGGATTTCCCCATCAGATACGAAGCCTTCAGCGGCACCTTCAGTCCCTCCGCCTCCGTCACCACCGCCGCCTCGTCGAACGCGATCCGGAACGCGTTGGGTTGATACTCCTGCACCAGGAACATTTGCTCGAAAGTGGGCGCCGCCCCCTCACCATTTTCGTCTCCGCCCTCCTCCGCATCCGCATCGGCATCCTCATTGTTAGCCGCGGCGGCCGCCCCTTCCGCCGGCTTGACGGCGGGTTTCGGAAAATCGATCCGCAGCCGATACCATCCCAGCCCTTGAGTGGGCAATCGCACCGCATCCGCAAAGCTGCCCGCCTCGCTGAATTCCATGTCGCGTGTGAAAACCGCCCGGTTTTGAGGATCCAGCAAGGAAAGTTTCGCCTTCCGTTCGGCCGGGAAGGACAGGGTCACGGCCTGGTGCATGCGGGTGATGGCCTTGAAAAACACCGTCTCCCCCGGCTGATAAACCGGGCGCTCCGTGAACATCATCATCTCGCGCGAAGGCGCCGCCTCCGTGCCGTCATCGACCGGCAGATCATAGGCCCACCGGTCCATCTCCATCGCCCCGCCATCCACCCGCACGCCACGCAGATCCGATCCCGCCTGCGCCACCAGCCAACGAACCTTCCCGTGCGGCAGTTTCGCAAGCCCGTCGGCCCCGGTCACCGCCGATTGCCCGGCCTCATTTTCCGCCGTGTATGTTTTCAAGGTCACGTCCTTCAACGGCTCGCCGGAACTGTGGGAAAACGCATACACCAACACTTCCGAAGCGGCATATTTCCATGCCAGACCGATGTCCGAAAGCTGCACCACCGCCTGCGCCCCGAGCGTGGAATCGTTCTCCACAGCCTCCTTGGACTCGCCCTCCACATTCACAAAATAAATGCCGGGCTCACGCTTTCCACCCGCCACTTCGTCCCAGTTGAAGCCGAAGCGTTCGCTGTGGTCCAGCTCCACCGTGGTGGCCATCTCCTTCTCCCAGACGGTCTTCCCCGGCACCACCGCCCATGGCAGCCTGGTGTTCCCGGAGCTGTCAGGATGCGCCTCGTCGTATTCATAGGTCGCATAGCCATTCAAAAGATAAACCACGGTTTCCGGCTGGGCGCGTTTGATTTTGACGACCGCTTTTTTCAGGTTGGCGGTAAGGAAAGAAAAATCACCCTTTCCGCCGATCCACTGCGCGTGGTCAAAGGCCGGCAGCGAGACGTGAGGCTCATGGGCGGCGAATGAAACTGCCTTGCTGTAAGGCGCTTCCAACTGCGTCCCGTCCGCCGCGGGCACGCCCGCCGGCAAGGAAACCGTGTAGGACGTCCCATGCACAAAACTCCCCTTCACGGTCAGCGACTGACCCTCCGCCTCCCAGGCCAACACATCGGGTCGCGGCGAAATCCTGACATATTCCGCCCATTGCGCCGGCTTCAACTCGGCCATTTTCTTGTTAAAATTCAAATGCAGCTCGCGCATTCCATCCAATACAGGCTCCGCCGAAAGATTGGTCAGGACCGGCGCGGCTATGGTGCCATAAGCGATCGTCCACGGGGTTCCCGTTTTCGCCCCGCCTCCGGCATTCGGGATGCCCCCCGCCAGCTGAAACCGCCAATCCGTCCCCACGGACAAAGGCGATACCGGCTTCACCCGCACTGCGGAAACCGCCGGGCCGTCCACATCGGCCTCATAGCCCTCCGTCGATTGCTGCTCCCAGGTTCCGGTCGCCGGTGGATTCCGCCCCAGCTCACCCACCAGCGGGGTCCGCGCCGAGGCCTCCACCCGCGCCCCTTCCTTGTTGGTGAAATACCCCGCGGACGCCACCGCCTGCGGATTCACGGCATCATTGAAAAACAGCGTGATCTCCGGCTGCCGCGTGGACTCCGATGCCGGCGAAAAATACCGGGGCGAGTTCTCACGCATCACAAAGCCCTGTGCCGGAGCCACTTGCGGCCCACCTTCCACCGCCGCGCCCGCCGCATTTTTCAGCCCCTTCCTGACAGAAACTTTCCATCCCGTGCCCAATGGAAGGATTCCCTCCGACTCCAGGCTGCCGCTCCGCGTGCTCTGCCAACGGAATTTTCCCTTCAGCGCCGGCTTGATATCCAGGACCGTCTCCGCCGCCACCGTCTGCCCCACCATCGCCGCAGGCACCATCGGGGAGGCAAACCGCACCTCCAGCGCGGTGCTCCCTCCCAAAGGCTCCGCCGGGATCACCAGCTCCGCTTTCTCGGCCGCTGCCGCTGCCGCTGCCGCCTTGATCACCGTCACCGTCCCCGGCTTGGCCGCCGGAACGCCGGGAGACCCTTTCTCCCCCGGAGCCGCAAAACCCGGACCGGCCGTCAACCAAATCAACGCACTGCCAACAAGAACGAGACCCGGCGCATAGTGAAGTTTCATAGCAAAATAAAAAGGATAGTCTCATCTTATCATGCCCCGCAAAAAACAGCATGGGGAAACATAAAAAATTTTGCGGCCGCGGCACCCCGGGGGATGGGCCTCCCCAATCCCACCCCGTCACCGCCGCCACCGAAACCAACAACTTTCCCCGGCGATGGCCGGCCCCGGTTTGAAGTCGCCGTTACCCGTAAAAACACTGGCGCTTTTCCCTGATTTCGACGACAAGGATCCAGTCCCATGCCGTCCCTGTCCCCACCGCTTTTCCTCTTACTGCTCGCCGCTCTTTCGGGTCTGGGATTGACGAATCTTGGAGCTCAACAGGTTGCACCCAAAAAAAACGCTCCGGCTGCAACCGGCCGTTTCCCCGGTGGGGGGGGGGGGG
>JAQGPD010000263.1 GCA_028293305.1 Verrucomicrobiales bacterium
TCGACGGTGGTGCGCTGCATGACGAGGGAGACTTCGCTGGCGTCGGGGAGTTTGGCGATGGCGTCCACGAGGTCGACTTTGTAGGAGGGGTCGATGAGGCGGACCTGGTAGGCGTATTCGAGGACTTCGCCCTGGATGGCTTCGCGGGTGGCAATCATTTCGGCGGTGGTGCAGTATTGGCCGAAGATGGCGGGGAGGGCGGCCTGGGCGCGGGACTCGGCGGGGAGCATGAAGCGGAGGAGGCCTTCGAATTCCCGGCGGCTGGCGAATGGGGACCAGGCGAGGAAGATGGCGGTGGCGGCGAAGAAGAGGGTGCCGAGGATGGCGACCATGAAGACCTGGGCGCCGCAGGAGACGCCGACGGCGAGGGAGCAGAAGATGAAGATGATGTCCCGCGGATCCCGGATGGGGGTGCGGAAGCGGACGAAGGCCATGGCTCCGAGGATGCCGAGGCCGCGCGCCATGTTATTGCCGATGGCCATGATCATGATGGCGATGACGATGCAGACGAGGACGAGGGTGTGGATGAATGACCGCTGATAGCTGAAGCCCTGGTGGGTCCAACGATAGACGTTGGCGATGATCATGGCCAGGACGAAGGAGATGCACAGGGCGTTGAAGATTTCCATGGCTTCGAGCGTGCGGCTGGCGCCGAGGGCATCGAAGAGAGGGGCTGTCTGCTGTTCTAAATTGTTGTTCATGAGGCGCGGTCGCGATGGGGCAGGGGACGGGAAAGTGGAAAGCCGGGATGGAAGGCGGGCATTGTGGCGGAATCAAGTGCCGTTGCAACGGGAATAGGAGCGGGGACCCGTGAGGGACTGACGGATGAAACGGGGCGCATCTGTCAGATCCAGTTGGGGGTCAGGGTGGTATTTTCGCTGCCGTCCGCGTAGGTGAAGCCCCGGAAAAGGGTTTCGAGCCGCCAGGCGACGGCGTATTTGCAGAAGCCGGTGTTGTTGAGATTGAAGCGGCGGACGAGTTCCATCATCCAGGTGGGGGTGTCCCGCATGGCTTTGAGTTCGAAGATGTAACCGGCATAAGGACGGCGGAGGCCGGTCTGGGTGTCCATGGGGCGCCAGTATTTGAAGTCGGCGACTTCCTCGCCCGGGAGTTCCCAGGAGCGGGTGGGGCGGTAGCTGATGCGGCGGTCGAAGGTGATGCGGGCGTAGTCGTCATTGGCTCCGAAGTAGCTCTCCCGGATGTAGCGGATGAGCATTTTGGGGCGGGCACTGATGGTGTTGGCGATGCGGCAGAATTCGAGGAGGTTGTTGTTTTCCTTGGGGGACTTCAGCATGGGGGCCGTCTCCGGGAAGGGGACGACGTTGGGGCCGTATTTCGCACGGGACATGCGGGCACGGCTTTTGATGATGACGATGCCGATTTTCCGCTTCAGTTCGAAGAAGACGGGATTTTTTGGATTGCTGTCGGTGCCGTAGGTCCGGATGCGGAGTTTGAATCTGGCATATGCCTTGCGTTCTTTGGCCAGGGCCAGGTCCATGGTGGGACGGTCCAGCTGGAGGGTGGTGGTGATGTATTCGGGGATGTCTCCTTTGCCGTTGGGATCCGGGACGACAAAGGGTTCCAGGTAGTGGCGGATCTGCGGGACGAGGCGCGGATGGATGATGAATTTTTGCTCGAAGCGCTCGATGACCATGTCCTTGGCGCCTTTGCGGCTGGGGCCGAGGGGCTGGCGTCCGGAGGGGGCGGGTGGAGCGGGATTCGCGGGGTCGATAGGGCCGGGCACTGCGCCTCCCAGCTCTGCCGCCGGAGGACCGGAAGGGGGAGCGTTCGATTCAACAAGGGGCGGCATGGGAGCGGAGCGGAGGGAGGGTAAAATGGAAAGATGGCAAATTTGTCACACGGGTCTTGAAAAAGCGACTCCGATGATTTCTTTTTTCTTCGCTTCCGAACCCTGAAGGCAAGATTAAATTACGGGGATTGGGGAAGATTTCCTGAGAAAATGTCGAATTTCATGTCCGCAGGGCAAAAACTGGGGGCATTTCCGCTGTGTGGGACTGGATTTGAGGAGCAAAAGGAAATCCAGCCCAGTGAAAACCGCCGGTGACGTGGAACGTCTGAGAGGCATGCCGAAAATCGGAGAACCTGCGCCACATTGTCATGCATTCACGCCCTGGCGGCGTGGGGTGCGGGCCTGGGCGCGGGGATTTTTGCCGATGTTGGTTTTTGTGGCTCAGGCGGGGATTGGCCACGCCGCGCCGGCCTGGGAGGAAAGCCTGGCGAAGCGACGCGGGTGGTGGAGTTTGCAGCCGGTGAAGGCGAGCGCGGTGCCCGAGGTTAAAACGGCACAGGCGGGCTGGTCGGCGCATCCGGTTGACCGGTTTTTGCTGGCGGGCATGGAGGCCAGGGGGTTGCAGCCGGTGGCGGATGCCGGGGCGGAGGTGGTGGCAAGACGTTTATATTATCTGCTGACCGGACTGCCGCCTTCCGGAGAGGCCGTGGAGTCTTTTTCGCGGGCCTATGCCGCGGATCCGGCGACGGCGGTGTCGGCGCGCGGCGCGGCATTGATGGGGACGCGGGCTTTCGGCGAGCGCTGGGCGCGGCACTGGATGGACCTTGTCAGATTCGCGGAGACGCATGGCAGCGAGGGGGACCCGGCGATCCCCTCCGCCTGGAGATACCGGGACTATCTGATCCGCGCCTTCAATGCGGATGTGCCGGTGAACCGGCTGATCCGCGAGCACGTGGCGGGGGATCTTTTGCCGGATCCGCGATGGAATACGGCGGAGGGATTCAATGAATCGATCCTTGGCACGGCGCACTTCCGTTTGGTGGAGCATGGATTCCAGCCGGTGGATTCGCTGGATGAGCAGGTGAAAACCGTGGACAGTCAGATCGATGTCCTGACAAAAGCCTTCCAGGGCCTGACGGTTTCCTGCGCGCGGTGTCATGATCATAAATTCGATGCCGTCAGCCAGCGTGATTATTACGCATTGTTCGGGGTGCTGGCGGGCGCGCGGCCGGGGCAGGTGACGATCGATGCGCCGGAGATCCTGACAAAATCCGATGTTCGCCTGACGGAACGGAAAAAGCGCGTCCGGCAATCCCTCGCGGCCTCCTGGAGTGCGGCCGCGGAAACGGTTCCCGCCAGGCTGATGGCTCAGGAGTCGCGGGTGGAGGAGTTGGCCAGGGCGGTGGCGGCGGTGGGTGAAAACCGGAGGGCGGTGTCGGCCTTGGAGGATAGGGCCAAAAAGCGGGCATTGGAGGCGCGGTTGGCCGGGCGAGGTGGGGATGCGCGCGCGGCCGCGGGGCGGGAATTGCCGGTTCCGTGGGCGCGATGGGAGTTTTCCGGCGATGCGGCGGACAGCCAGGGCCGCCTGCCGGGAGTGTTGGAGGGAGGCGCTGAAATCGCGCGCGGGCGGCTGGTTTTGAATGGCTCCACTGCTTTTGTGAGGACGGGCCCGCTGCCGGAAACGGTCATCGCCAAGACGTTCGAGGCATGGGTGGTTTTGAAGGATTTGGACCAGTCCGGAGGCGGAGTGCTAACACTGGAAAAGGACAATGGCGGCGCGTTTGACTCTCTGGTCTATGCGGAGAAGCAGCCGCGGATCTGGATGGCGGGAAGTGAGGGCTGGGCGCGCACCCGGCCGGTCCCGGAAGCGCGGGAATCCGGCGCGGCGGAGCGTCCGGTGCATGTGGCGTGTGTGTATGATGACAAAGGAAAAATCCTGCTATACCGCGAGGGCGTGGCGTGTGGCGAAGCTTATCAATCCACAGGTCCGGTAACGTGGCCGGCGGGAGCCTCACATGTTTTGCTGGGGAAGCGCCATACGGGCGGATACAAGACGTTTCTGTCAGGCGAAATCGAGGAGGCGCGCCTTTACAATCGGGCGCTTTCCGCCGGGGAAATAGAAGCGTCCTGGAGGGCCGGGACTGAAGCCCTGGCGGAATCCGAATGGCTGGCCGCGA
>JAQGPD010000268.1 GCA_028293305.1 Verrucomicrobiales bacterium
ACCGGTCTGGCTTCCGCCTTTTCCACTCAAGCTGCCGGCGGTGGCACCGTAGTCGAAAGATTCATAGACAAGGAGAGCAGCGCGGAGGCCGGGACTGAGGGTGAGCAGAAGTGTGGTGGAGAGGATGAGCAATTTCATTGTAGGAACGTATGGTATGAGGAGGTTATCGGGGTTGGAGGCCCCATCTCCTGCTCCAAGATTTTTCCGGAATGGTAACGCGCTTCCCTAAAATTTTTTGGGAAGGCGGGCTAAGAGCCCGCGGCCCGGGGCGGGGTGACCCGGGGATCTCCGGAAAAACCAGTTAGTCCTTCCGCCGGAGCACGACGATGGCCCGGCTGCCGTCATCGGTCAGGACGAGCTGTTTTCCATCCGCACTGAAGGCGATGCCCCCGGGCCCGGCCTCGCCGAGATGAGTGACAAAAGGGTGCACGGTATAGCGGTCCGGGCCGTCAGGGACCAGGCGTTGGACGCGATGGCGGTCGGAGCCCGGAGCCACCGCGCCATCGCCGCAGAGGACGTAGAGACCGCCACTTAGGGGATCGGCGGTGAGGCCGCAGGGATAGAGCAATGGCTGGTCCAACTGGCAGGGATGCCACCCTTTGCGGTCGCAGCGGAGGATGTGTTGGGAGCGTTGCCGGGGATCGCCGGCCAGGGTGTTTTCCGGGAGATCGTAGATCATATCCAAGGCGAAGAGCCCGTGCCGGGAGACGGCAACATCATAAAACAGCTGGTCCGGCGTCCCCATGGCCAGGCGCCGGGCGGGGTCATTGTTATCCAGGCGGAAGCGCCAGAGGCCGGGTTTGCTTTTGAACTGGCCCGCGCCGCCGGTCTCCAGCAGGACGCGCTGGCCGAAGTCCGCCACCACGACATCCCCGACGCTCAGGCCGGTGTCCGGCGGGAGATTTTCCGCCGTGACAAAAGCAAAGCCGCGGGGCTCCCCATCCGCCACGGAAAGGCCGCTGCGCTGGGCCACCTGCCGCCCGAATTCATAAAGGCCGGGCGGGAAATCCGGGGAGAAATCATAACGCAGCGGCGGCAGCAGGGTGCCGTCCGGCCGGGCCCGGCCGAGGTGCAGGCCGCCGCCGTCCTTGGGCATGGCCCAGACGAAATGGCCGTCCGGTGAGACGCCGAGCGCGGAGATGTCAGGGCGTCCTATCAATCCGGGGACGGCATCCCGGGAAGTGCGGCCATCCCACATTCGGATCGGATTTTCCTGACCACGATCCACGGAAACCAAGTGCCCGCCAGGAGCCAGGCGGCCATATTTTTTGAAAGTGATATCACAAAATTCCTGCGTCACCTCCCACCCCGCGGCATGGAGGCGTGGGCCGCTGTCCGGGCTGATCTGCCGGGCTTGAAAATACGCATCGGAAAACAGCGGACGCCAGGACGGCGGCGGTATGACAGGCTGCGGTATGACGGGTGGAGGTTGCCGGAAGAGTGCCAGACCTCCCAGGAGAATCGCGACGGCCGCCAGCACCAATCCTAACAGCGCCGCCCGCGTGGGCCGGCGACGGTTTTTCCGGGGAATGATAACGGGTTTTTCCGGCAGCGGGCCCTCGTTGAAAAGCCGGCCCAGCTCCGCCCCGGCGCTCCATGGAGCAAGGAGCGCGGCCGCTTCCTCCGCGGTGGCCGGGCGCAGGTTGCGGTCCATGGCGACGAGGCGATCGCACAATGCCGCCAGCGCGGGCGGCAGATCCGGCCGCAGGCTGGCGATGGGCGGGACGGGTGTGCTAACCAGACTCTGAAGGCGGAGCATCAGGGAGAGTTCACTGCGACCCTGACGCGCCGGCTGGCCGGTGAGGAACCGCCGGAGCGTGGCCCCTAACGCGTAAATATCCGCCCGGGCGTCCACCTGGGCAGGCGCTTCGATTTGCTCCGGAGCCACATATTCCAGGGTGCCGAGAAAGTGGTCGCCCGGCGGGTCCTGGGCAAGGTTGGCAGGATGATCCAGCAGCGGCGTGACGCCGACGCGGGCGAGGCCGAAGTCGAGGACTTTGACCGTGGGGGACGGGGAAATTGTAAGTGGAGGGTTGAGCGTGGAAAGAGAGGATGGGTTGCCAGACTGCGGTTGGGAAATCATGATATTCCCTGGTTTCACATCCCGGTGCACGAGGTCCTGGCTGTGGGCATAATGCAGAGCCAGCGCGGCCTGACGGATGATCTCGCAGCTTTCCGCGATGGGCAGGGTGCCGTGCTTCCGGACCAGCGCGCCGCAGTCCGCGCCTTCCACAAATTCCATCACCATATACCAATGGCCATCGCGCTCGCCGGCATCGTGCGCCCTGACAATACCGGGGTGATCCAGTCCGCCCACCGTCACCATTTCACGCCGGAACAGTTCCACCGCTTCCGGGGACTGAGCCAGGAGACGGTCCAGGAATTTCAAGGCCACGGGCCGCTGCATCCGCCGGTGTTGCGCCCGGAAGACAGTGCCGAATCCCCCGCGCGCCACCTCTCCTTCCAGCATCAGTTCGGGGAAAAGATCGTCCACCTCCAGGGTGCCGTCCGATTCCGGCTCCGCCAGCAGCGCCATTACGCAACGCAGGCAGCGCGGGCCGAAGGGGCCGGTGCTCCATTCGCCGCCACATTCCGGGCATTCCAAGGCTGGTCCAATACTCATGTTAGCCTTTGCTACAGAAAAAGGGCTAAAAGGTATCGCAATTCCTCCTGCAAATCCTCCTGGGAGCCGACGGTTTCCGCAATTTCCGCCCGCAGCGCGTCAGCAAAACGCTGGCGCATTCTGGACAGGGTCATCTTTACGGCGGCTTCCGTCAGGCCCAGCCGCAGGCCGATCTCGCGCAGGCCATCCGTGCTGCGCCCGCCGGTCACGCGAGGAAATAATTCCGCAAAAACCGCCGCTTTGCCGGCAGCAGTATAGTCCGCCTGCAGGGCCAAGCTGGCGCGGTCCGCCACAGTGACCGCCCACGCCCGGTCAAAGGCCACATCCGGCGCGCCATCCCGTGAAGCATCCGCCAGCCACTTCTCCTCCGCCCCCTCCAGTGGGATCCGGTTGGCGCTGCCGCCACCGCGTTTTTGCGCGCCTTCCTTCTGCCATGCATTCACCTGCTGCCCATGCAGCGCCGTCAGCAGCAGCGTGCGGAATTTCCCCCGCGCGGGATCCGCCGCGCCCAGCAGCCGGCCATCCATCAGCCGCACAAAAAACTCCTGCGCCAGATCCTCCGCATCCTGTTGCGGCCGGCCGCTGTGGCGGAGCCAGGCATAGAGCGGATACCAGTAAGCCTCACACATTTCCCCCAGCGCCCGCCGCCGGGCCGCCTCATCCGCCCCCCGCGCCCGCACCACCAGACTCCAGCGGGTAGGCTCGAATTGGGTAGAAGGTGGATTTCTTGTCATGGAGGGCAGGATAAGAACGCCTGCCGATGGGACGAGTTGGGGGTAAACGCAACCCGGCAAATCCATGCCCGGCCGGAATACAGCCTACTGGAACGACAAGCCCTGGTTCGGGCTATGGCTCGTTGTATTCAATTTTCATCCGGCCAAACCGTGATCCGCCAAAAGGGGCCGGATCCGGAACGGTGATGATTTCAAATTCGGGACCTTGGAATTCCACCCTCTGGGACGACTCCGGGGCATCCTGCCAAGGACCGGCGGGATTCCCCGCGAATTGAGCCCGGTAATTCAGACCCAGAGGCCAGCCGTCCCCATTGCTTCGGAGCCGGTAAAAACGAATCGTTAGTCTGCCGCCGTTTGATGGGTCCAGGAGATACTGCGGCATCCGGGCTGTGTCACCGGGACTTGAGAAATCGCTTCTCATGTTGAATGCATAAGTGAAAAGATTGGGCAGACCCGTGTCACTGGAAACGACGGGGAGACCTTCCGGAGTGAACAATGGCCCGTTGAGAGGAACGCTACCATCCGGGCGCGGCTGGGCATTCCAGAAACACCAGGCCTGGTAGCCACGGCTCCCGCGCACTTCGATGGTTCTTGGTAGTCCGGGTGGCCACGCGAAGCTCTGTCCATCGCCAAAATTGGAATCCGAATAGACGGCCCGGTGGCCCATCCTATCAAACAGGCGGAGACTGAGTCGATAGGATCCGCCCGGCAGATTGGCTGGCAATGGCAGGGTCCAACGCCATCGGCCCTGCCGGTCATTTCCTGACAGGTGCTGCATGGTTTTTCCGAAGCCAAGCGCTCTTCCATACGACTCGAGACTAACGTAATTACCCGGATGATCCGGGTCGAACCCTGAAGCGTCGTCATCGATCCGCGCCTCAAATTCCAGCAGGCCCGCCTTTCCGTCCGCGTCCACCACCGCGGGCCGGAGGCTTCCCAGGCTTAGCGTGGGAGGGGTGAAGTCAATGCTGCCCACGTTCCGCACGATCAGCGGCACCGAAGCGACTTCCGGCAGGGGCATTTCGGCGTAATACGGGTTGGCTATAGCGCCCCCGCCGTCGCGGAATTTAAAAGATACACTGCCATTGGAGTTAGGAAGTTCTCCAGTCAATTCACAGTCAAAGTGATAGTTTCCAGGGAGGCTGCCCCTTGGGATGGTGACCTGGCTGCTGAAGGAATAGCGCCCCTCACCGAGAGGGGTGAGTGCCACCGTGCGGTGGGTGTTTTCCCTTCCTGGCCAGCTTCCGCACAGGGTGAATTCCTGTCCTGACATGACTGTCACTTCATGCCGCAGCACCCCGGAAACCATGACGACCGCTGCATTTTCCGACACATCCACGGTGCCTGGCTGGATGGACAGGCTTTCGATATCCGCCGGAGGGATTACCCTGGTCAATTTCAATTGAAATGGCGCATCCGCCGGCACGGGGGAATCCCAGTCGAAAAACGATCCAATGGCCAGCCAGTAGGTCTGTCCGGCCTTCACCCAGCGGAGCCCTTCTCCATCAACGAAAGGAGCCGTGGAAATATCGTTTCCACCAAAAAGCCACACGTTTGCCCGCGCATAATCGGGAATTTCATTGGCAGGGGGAAACGTGTCACTGGAAACCGTAACCTCCACCAATTCGCTCACGGACGGGGTCCAGCGATACCACACAACGCTGGCGGGCCGCATGGTTTCCGGATGTGTTATATAAGGTTCCCCGGTGGGGCGTCGGTCTTCCGTGACGCCGGACAGGTTGCCGGTAAGGGTCAGAGGAAGCGGGGACTCCAGCACCCCGGCCTTGTCCGGAGCATCGTTAGGCGGCGCCGCGGCATGAACAAAGAAGTTCCCGCACAGAAAAAGAAAACCAAGCCACGGGAAAAATCTCATGGCTGTTATAAAAAAGCCTGATGGTTCAGGATTCCATCGCAAAGGTTATGTTTTCCGCTCTGGCTGGGGCTTGTCGAGATTGGCGACCAGAGCTTTTCAGCGGTGCAAATGGCGGCCAGCAGCCAAGGGCAGAGCAGATCTATTATGTTATTTTAATATTGCATTTAGTTTGAATTTTAGAAGAAACTTATTGCCGGGAATCTGACAAACCCGCTAAAACGGCGCGTTCAACCTCACCCCTCCCCCCAAAAAACCCCATTCATGCATTCCCTGATTCGCCGTCCATGGCTTGGTCTGATCGGCCTTGTCCCCGCCCTCGCCTCCGCCCAGACCACCTACGACTGGAGTGCCTCCGCTCCCGGTTTTTCCCTCACGGATGCCTCGAACTGGATCCAGACCGGCCCGGATCCCGACGGCTTTCCCAACAGTCCCACCGCCACTGCGCAGCTGATTTTCGATTGGGGAACGGCTCCGATTTTCACCCTCGATGGCAATGTGCAGGCAAACCGGTTGTTTTTCGATGACACCGGAGCCACCGCCGATGTCGCGGGCACCATCGACCCCGGCGCGGGCGGCACCCTGACACTTGGCGGCACGGATCCACGGATCGAGGTCCGGGCTTCCTCCCTGACCATCAACGCGCCATTGGCCGCCAGCGGTCTCATCAAGGCGGGGAACAGCCCGCTCGTGCTGACGGGCGGCAATCCCGGGCTGACCGGCAGCCTAACTGTCAGCAATGTGACCGGCACGAATAACAACGGGGTGCAATTCAACAACCTGGCCGCCATGGGAGGCCTGACGGAAATCATCACCCAGGGCGTCATCAATTCCGGCGGCTACGTGGGCATCCGCAATAGCATGGTCGTCCCCGCCACCGTGTCCTGGAACCTCAGCGGGCAGGGCGGCAACAGCGCTCCGCAGGGAACCATCCGCAGCCTGGGCGGGAACAACGTGATCGAGGGCCCCATCTCCCTGAACACCGGAGCCATCCGCCTGACCAACGCCGGCGGGGCAGGCAGCTCCCTGACCATCAACGGTCCTATCACTTCCGCCCCCGGCAGCGGAATCGCGCCCATTTTCCGATTCGGCGATGGACTCGGTCTCACCATCACCAATCCCGCGAACTATTGGGAAGGCACCACAGTCCACAGCCAGGAGATTTTCCGTTTTGCGCCCGGCGCGCTGCCCTCCACGAGCGGCCTGCAGATGTCGGCCTCCGCGAACGGCCACATCGAGACCTCCGGCACGCTTCACCGCGCCCTCGGCACCGGCGTGAATCAAATGTATATCCAGCCCAGTTCCGACGCCGCCCGCACTTCGGGCTGGAGCGCCCGGGGCGGGGCACTGGACTTGAATATCGGCGGGGCCGGCGGGGATGTGAAATTCCTCGATTCCTTCACCAAAACCGCGACTTTTGTCACCGCCTCGAATCAGGTCACGGTGAATAACACCACCGGCCTGGCCACCGGGATGACGATCAACATCACGGGATTCGCCGTGGGCACCACCATCACCGCCATCACGGGAAATGTGCTCACCGCGTCCGCGAATTCCACGCAGGCGCAGACAAATGCGAATGCCAACTTCCACCGGACCAATGACAACAGCCGGCTCAACACCAACGGCCTGGTGCTCAACGGCAGCACTGCGGACAGCACCCTGACATTGGCCAATCCGTTGGATGTGAACGGCTTCGGGCGCACCGTCCAGAACAACGCCGCCAACGTCACCACCGTGATGGCGGGCGGGATCAAAAACACCGGAGCCGCCACCGGCAGCCTCAGCAAAACCGGGGCGGGCCTCATGGACATCACCGGTCCCGTTGACAACACGATCAATTTCAACGCCAACGGCGGCCAATTGGTCTTCGGCGGCACGGAGCCGCATGCCTTCGCGGGCAGCATCACTGTCAACAATGGCAACGTTCTCGTCCGCAAGGACACCGGCCTGGGCGCCGGCGGCGCGATTTTCAATGGCACCATCAGCACCGGCGGAGTCATTATCGACGGCACCGGCGTCGGCCCGCTAACCATTGACGAGGCCACCCTGACCCTCGGTCAGCGCCGCGCCAACCAGGCCAACGGAGCCGCCCCGGTGCCCCTCCAATCCCACCTCCGCAAGACCGGAAATCAACCCGTCACCCTGACAGGAACGGTCATCACCACCACCGGAGGCGCTGTCTCCATGATCGATGCGGATGGCGCGGGTTTGTTCAATCTGGCCGGCAATCTGACCTCCAATGCCACCGCCACGCGCCAGTTCCGTTTCGGTGGCGGCGGCGAGGGCGAATTGTCAGGATCCATCACCCTGGGCAGCGCGGTCGGCTTGAATCTTCAGAAAATCGGCAGCGGAAGCTGGACGATTTCGCGTGACGATAACAGCTTTTCCGGAAGCCTGATTCTAACTGGAGGCGAGCTGCGCGTGCCGCGGATCGGCTCGGTCGGCGAGCCCTCCTCCGTGGGCAACGGCCTGGGCGTCTCCCTTCTCCGCTTCGAAGGCGGAGCCCTCGTTTACACCGGGGCCGGCGATACCACGGACCGGCTTTTCCTCATCGAGGCCACCGGCGGCTCCCTCATCGCCAATGGCAACGGCCCCCTGGTTTTTTCCTACACCGGCGCCCACACCGTGACCACGCGGACCACGTTCAACGCCAGCTGGGCGACCAACGGCACCGTTCTGGCCACCAATGATGTCGGTTGGATGAAAGTCGGCATGGAAGTCAGCGCCGCCGGATTGGCCAGCGGAACGTTGATCAGCGCCATCGATATCCCCGGCGGAGTCGCCACCCTCAGCCTGCCCGCCACGGCGCATTCCGGCACGGCGGAAAGTGTCCCTGTCAGCTTTTCGGCGGGCGCGGCCAGCCTCGACCGCACCTTCATCCTTGGCGGCAGCAATGCCGGGGCCAACACCATCGCGGGAAGCCTGACCGACGACACCGCGCTCGGCGGCCGGCTCGGCCTGCGCAAAACCGGCCTGGGCCGCTGGGTGCTCGGCGGGGACAATTCCCACACCGGCCCCACCCTTGTGGAAACCGGCACCCTGCAAGTCGATGGCACCCTCCAGGCCTCGGCCGTGACCGTGGGTCCTAACGGAGTGCTCCGCGGCATCGGCACGGTCCAGACCGATGCCATTGTCCAAGGCACCCTGGCGCCCGGTGCTTCGGTTGGAAATCTGGCTTTTGGCGGGGCCCTGACATGGAGCGGCGCTGATGCGCGTTACCAATGGGAGATCGCCGACTGGAATGGCGCGCCCGGCGTGGGATTTGATAGTGTCACCGCCGCCACGGCCGATTTCACTGCGGTCAGTGCCGCGCAACCGGTTCGTATTCAAGTGATCGCGGGCGCCGGCGTCGGAGCGGTGTCCGCCGCGCGGGACTTCCCTTTGCTGCGCACCACGGCGGGCGTCACCGGTTTTGCCTCCAACAAATTCAGCGTCACCGTCAGTGATCCCACCTCGTCGCTGCCGAGCGGTTCATGGACCGTGCAGCAGGTCTCCAACGATCTCGTGCTCCGCTTCCAACCCGGCGCGGCGGCTCCGTATGACACCTGGGCCTCCGGCCAGGGTTTGACCGGAGCGAACAATGCCTTCGACTTCGATGCGGACGGCGACGGGGTGCCGAACGGCGTGGAATTTGTCCTCGACGGCGCGGCCCTCAATGGCGGCGTTGTCCCTGCGGTCAATGCCAGCGTCAGTGGCAACAACCTGAGCCTGAGCTTCCTGCGCCGCGATGACGCCGCTTCCCTCAACCCCGTGCTGGAGGTGTCCACCACCCTGGCCGCCGGGCAATGGACCACGCTGGCCGACGGGGTGGATGGCGTCACGATCCAAGTGACCCCTAACGGAACCGCCCCCGACCTTGTGGTTTACAATGTGCCCCTGACGGCTTACCCCGTGCGCTTCGCCCGGCTCCGGGTCGTCCGTTAGGCTGCCCGCCGGAGCCGGTTCCCCTGCTCAGGCAGTCCCTGCTCCGGCCGGGCGGACCGGTTCCATCCGGTCGGTCCATTCCTGCTTCAGCCGGGCATTCCGGCCGGTCTTTTCCAATCCCTTTGTTTTTTTCCTTACCCCTATCCAACTTTATGCTGCCCCTCCTCCGTCGTCCCCTGCTTGGTCTCATCGGCCTTGTTCCCGCCCTGGCCTCCGCCCAGACCACCTATGATTGGACCAGCGCCACTCCGGCGGGTTTTGTCCTGACCGATTCCGCCAATTGGACCAAAGGCGGGGCGGATCCCGACGGTTTCCCTAACAGCAACACGGCCATCGCGCAGTTGATGAAGGACTGGGCCGCCGCTCCGGCCTGGACGCTGGATGGGAATTTGCTGACTAACAAGCTGATCTACGACGACACCGGCGCCACCGGCGATGTGGCCGGCATCATCAATGCGGGCACCGGCGGGATCCTGACATTGGGCGGGACGGCACCGCAGATCGATGTCAGGACCGGTTCCCTCACTATCAATGCGGAGCTTTCCGCCAATGGCCTGACAAAAACCGGCAGCGCCCCGCTCATCCTGACCGGCGGCAACCCCAACCTGACCGGCACCCTGACCGTGGCCAATGTCGCCGCCACCAACAACAATGGCGTGCAGTTCTTCAGCCTCGCCTCCATGGGCGCCCTGACCAATATCGCCATCCAGGGCACGCCCACGACCGGTGGTTACGTGGGCATCCGCAATGGCATCACGGTGCCCGCCTCCGTCTCGTGGGCGGTCAGCAGCCAGGGCGGCAACAGCGCCCCGGAAGGCGCGATCCGCGGCCAGGGCGGACAGAATGTGATCAATGGGACCATCGCCCTGAACACCGCCAACATCCGTCTGGCCAATGTCGGCGGGGCGGGCAGCTCCCTCACACTCAATGGCGCCATCACGGCTGCCGTCGGGAGTGGAATCGCTCCCATTTTCCGGTTTGGCCAGGGGGACGGCATTGCGATCACTAACACCTCAAACTATTGGGAGGGCCTGACCATTCACAGCCAGGACGTGTTCCGTTTTGCCCCCGGATCGCTGCCCGTGACCTCCAGCTTGCAGATGACCGCATCGGCTAGTGGCCACATCGAGACCACCGGGTCCCTGACCCGCGCCCTGGGCAATGGCGCGAACCAAATGTATATTTCCACGTCCAATGACGCCGCCCGCGGCTCCGGCTGGAGTGCCCGTGGAGGCGCGCTGGATCTGAATATCGGCGGTGCCGCGGCCGATGTGAAATTCTTCGAGGCCTTTACGAAAACCGCGACCTTTGCCACGGCCTCCAACCAGGTCACGGTGACCAACGCGACCGGCCTCGTTCCGGGGATGCTCATCAATGTCACCGGATACGCTTCGGGCACCACCATCACCGGCATTTCCGGCAATGTGCTCACGGTTTCCGCCAACTCCACCGCCGCCGGAACCGGTGTCAGTCCCAGCTTCATCCTGATCTCCGACCCTACCAGGATCAACACCAACAACCTGGTCCTCAACGGCAGCACCGCCGACAGCACCCTCACTTTGGCCAACTCGTTGGATGTGAACGGATTCAACCGGACCGTCCAGACCAATGCCGCCAATGTCACGACCGTCTTTGCCGGCGGCTTGAAGAACAGCGGAGCCGCCAGCGCCACCCTGACCAAATCCGGAGCCGGCATCCTGGAAATCACCGGCGCGGTGGAAGGCGCCGTCGGCATCACCCCCACGGCGGGCACCGTCATTCTGGGCGGCAGCACCACCAACACCTTCACCGGCAACGTGAACCTGAACGGCGGCAATGTCATTGTCCGCAAGGACAGCGGCCTCGGAGCCGTGGGCGGAGGCGTGACCACCAACGGCCTGACCAATGGAAACACCCTCATTTTCGACTCCGCCGGCGGCCCGCTCAACATCGCGGAATCCACCCTCACACTTTCCATGCGCCGGGCCAACAACGCCAACAGCGTCTTCGCCCTCGCTCCCAATATCCGCAGCATAGGCAATAACAACGTCACCTTGTCCGGCAACCTGCAGGTGACCTCCGGCGGCGCTGTCGCCATGATCGAGTCCGCCGGCAGCGGCCTGCTCCGCCTCACCGGGACCATGAATTCCAACGCCACCGCCACGCGACACTACCGGCTCCAGGGCAGCGGCAATGGCGAAGTCTCCGCCACCATCACGAACGGCACGGCGGACGCCCTGGTCATTTCCAAACAGGGCACCGGCACCTGGACCCTGACAAAACCTGATCAGTCCTTCACCAATGCCGCCACGGTCATTTCCAACGGCGTCCTCAGCATCGGAAAAATCGCCGACAACGGCGCGGACAGCTCCATCGGTCGGGGCCGCGTCACCGACGGGGCCAATGGCCTGCGTTTTGAAAGCGGCACCCTGCGCTACACGGGCGGCGGCGACACCACCGACCGCCAATTCACCATCGAAGCCAACGGCGGCACCCTGGATTCCTCCGGGTCCGGCGCGCTCCAATTCACCAACATCCTGCCGCATGCGGTGCGCACCATCACCACCTTCACCGGCAGCTACGCCAGCGGCGGCACCGTTGTCGCCAACAATGACGCCGGCTGGATGAAGCCGGGCATGTTGCTGACCGCCGGGGGATTGAATGCGGAAATCACCTCCATCAATGTTTCCGCCGGCACCCTGACCATCAGCACCCCGACCACGACCGGCTCCGGCACCGGGGAGTTCACTAACGTCACGGTGGCCAAGGGTTCCGCCAACCTGGACCGGACCTTTACCCTCACCGGCAGCAACACCGGCGGCAATCTCATCGCCGGTATCCTGCCGGACGCCACGGACTTCGGCGGCGGCATTCTCAGCCTGCAAAAATCCGGCACCGGCACGTGGAACCTCGGCGGCATCAACACCTTCACCGGCGCCACCACCGTCACCGACGGACGCCTCAACCTGACCGCCACCGGCGCCGTCACTGGAAATGTCAATGCCACCGGCGGCACCTTCTCCGGGCTTGGCACTGTGGGCGGACTGGTCACCACCACGGACGCCACTCTTCAGCTGGGCGACGGAGTCACCCGCGGCACCTTGACGGTCGCCGGAGCCGTCTCGCTCGACGCCGCCTCCGTGTTGCGTCTGACCATTGATGACGAAACCAGCATGGACCGCCTCGCCAACGGCGGCACCTTCAGCAGCACCGGGGCGCTTTTGGATATCACCTTCAACGACCCCACCTTCATCCAGGCCACCTCCGCCGCCGACTGGGCACTTGCCACCCG
>JAQGPD010000286.1 GCA_028293305.1 Verrucomicrobiales bacterium
CCCCAGCCCCAGCCCCAGCCCCAGCCAAAGCCAATCTCCGCCGCGAAGAAATAGGTCCTATAAGTCCTATAGGTCATATAGGACCTATTTTCCCCAACAGCCGGCTGGCCCAAACCCACCAAGCCGCTTCCCCGCAGCCACCTGCCCCCGCCTACTCAAACACGTCTGAAAAACCCGCCCCACCCGCCCGTTTTCTCGCTCCACTCCCAGCGCGCCCCCGCTTTCCTCCCATCCTCCCATCCTCACACTCCTCCATCCTCACACTCCTCCCATCCTCACACTCCTCCCATCCGCAGCCTTCCTCCCACCCGCACTTTTCCTATCATCCATCCGATCCACCCGCCATGCACGCCTTCCGCACCCGCCGCCTTCCCCTGCTTTTTCTCCCCCTGCTTCTGGCCGGCGCGCACTCCGCGTCCGCCGCCTTGCGCCTGCCCGCCGTTTTCACGGACCACATGGTGCTCCAACAAAAACAAGCCGACCCCATCTGGGGTTGGGACGCGCCGGACACGGCCATCACCGTGACCTTCGCGGGACAAACCAAAACCGCCAAAGCCGACGCCAATGGCAAATGGACGGTCCGCCTTGACCCCATGCCCGCCACCTCCACGCCCGGCGTCCTAACCGTTCAAGGATCCGAAAAAAAAGAAATCACCGACGTCGTGGTCGGCGAGGTCTGGGTCTGCTCCGGGCAGTCCAATATGGAATTTCCCGTGAACCGTTGCTGGGACGGCGACCTCGAAACCATGGCCGCGAAGTTCCCCGGCATCCGCCTGCTCAGCGTGCCTATCAAAGGCACCCAGGAGCCGCAGGACGACTTCAAAGGCCAGTGGAAATCCTGCGCGCCGGACACCGTCGGCGACTTCTCCGCCGTGGGATTTTTCTACGGCCGGCTTCTGCATGAAATCCTCGGCGTGCCGGTGGGATTGATTGATAACTCATGGGGCGGCAGCGCGGCGGAGGCGTGGGTTCCCCGCGATGTTTTGGAAAAAGACGGACGCTTCCAAGCCCTCATGGAACGCACCGCGAAGTCGGAGGCCGCCGCTGGAAATCCGGAAACCCTGGCCAAATACGAGGCCGACCTGGCCGCCTGGAAAACCAAATCCGAGGAGCAGAAAAAAGCCGGTAAACCCGTCCCCCGCGCCCCGAATTCCCCCGCCGCGTGGCTCAGCGGCAATGCCCGTCCCGGCAATATCTACAATGGCTCCCTGCTTCCCACTATCGGTTATGGAATCAAAGGCGCGATCTGGTATCAGGGCGAAACCAACAGCGCCCGCGCCGCGGAATATACCGACCTTTTTCCTCTCATGATCAGCCATTGGCGCAAACAATGGGAACAGGGCGACTTCCCGTTTTATTGGGTGCAGCTCGCCGACTTCAAAGCGGAAAAATCCGAGCCCGGCGACAGCGATTGGGCGGAGCTCCGCGAAAGCCAGACCAAAACACTAACCGCTATTCCGCAGGGCGGACAGGCCGTGATCATTGACCTCGGCGAGGCCGCGGACATCCATCCGCGCGACAAACGCGACGTCGCGGAACGTCTCGCCCGCTGGGCGCTCGCCCAAAACTACGACCGCAAAATGGTCTTCCGCAGCCCGGAATACAAATCCCTCACCGTCGCCGGCGACAAGGCGGTCCTGACCTTCGACCTCTTCGGCTCCCCTGCCCTCCGCGCCCACGATTCCGGCACTCCCACCGGATTTGCCATCTGCGGCGAGGACCACAAATGGGTCTGGGCCACCGCCAAAATCACCGGCAAGGACTCCATCGAAGTCAGTGCCAAGGACGTGCCCAACCCCGTCGCCGTGCGCTACGCCTGGGCGGACAATCCCGTCTGCAACCTGACCAACGCCGAAGGCCTTCCCCTAACACCGTTCCGCACGGACAGCTTCCCGAAAGCCGCCCCCGCGAAACCCTGATCCGAGTCCACTTCCATCCCCGGCGCCGCCCCCGCCGCGGTCCGCCGCCCGCCTTCACAACCCCGCCTCCACCGTCCCTAGCCGTCACGAGCTCCGGGCCGGCGGGGGCGTTTCCTCTTGACCCTCCATCGCCGGGGGGCGTAGGGAGCCGGTCTTATGAAAGTGCTCGTCACCGGAGGCGCCGGTTTTATTGGATCGCATACTGTCGAACGGCTCCTGACCCAAGGCGCCGAAGTGACGGTGCTGGACGAATTCAACGATTACTACGATCCCGCCATCAAGCGCGCCAACGTCGCCGGTTTCCAAGGAAACGTGAATGTGGTCGAAGGCGACCTCCGAGACCGGCCCACGGTGGACCGCGTTTTTGCCGAAGGAAAATTCGATACCGTCATCCACCTCGCCGCCCGCGCCGGCGTCCGACCCTCCATCGAGGACCCCGCCCTTTACCTGGCCACCAATATCAACGGCACCTTCCACCTGCTGGAAGCCGCTAAAGCCACCAACGTCCCGCGCTTCGTTTTCGCCAGCAGCTCCTCCGTTTACGGCATCAACAAAAAAGTCCCCTTCGCGGAAACCGACCGCATCGAGCAAACCATCTCGCCCTATGCGATGACAAAAATGGCCGGCGAGCAAATGTGCTCGAACTACACGAACCTCTACGGCATACGCACCGTCTGCCTGCGCTTCTTCACCGTCTACGGCCCCCGCCAGCGGCCCGACCTCGCCATTTCAAAATTCACCAGCCTCATCGACCAGGGAAAACCGGTCCCGCGTTACGGCGACGGCAGCACCGCCCGCGACTACACCTTCGTCCATGACATCGTTGACGGCATCCTCGCCTCCGCCGCGTATGACGGGGAGAAATTCGACATCTTCAATCTCGGCGGTTCCCAAACCACCACCCTGGCCGGCCTCATCACCGCCGTCGAGGACGCCCTCGGCAAAAAAGCCCTCATCCAGGACCTCCCCCTCCAACCCGGCGACGTCCCCCTGACCTACGCCGACGTCTCCAAAGCCAAACGCCTCCTCGGCTACAACCCGAACACCCCCATCCAGGAAGGCATCCCCAAATTCGTCGACTGGTATCTAAGCCGCAAACGCTAGAGCAGCCCACAGAGTAGTCCGCTCCCGAGTAGTCCGCTCCAGAGTAGTCCGCTCAGTCCTCTGAGCGGCAGCAGCAACCCGACCCACTCCCCCGCACCCCAGAACACGGTCCGCACCACAGTGGTCCGCCCCAGAGTGGTCCGCACAGTCCTCTGTGCGGCAGCAGCAACCCGACCCACTCAACCCCCGACTCCGATTCCGACCCCTACCTTCCGCCCCGGCAAAAACGTCCCCACCACCACCCCCAGCCCCAAAACCAAAGCCCCCACCCCCGGCCACGAAATAAAAGAATTCGGCAAAAACCAGGTCGCCACCTGCATTCCCAGCAGCCCCGCCGAAACCGTCAGCCACAACTTCCGCCCACGTCCCGCGCCCGCTTCCGGCAACGCATTCAGCCCCAAAAGCAACACCGGCCATAACAAAACGTTATTGTAGGAATAACGATAAGCCGGAAGGATAAAATCGCCTACCAGAATCCAGGCGCTTACCGCCCACCAAAACCGCGGACCGCCCACCTGCTTCCGACGCATAAACAAAAAACCGGAAACCGCCGCGCCGCACGCCCACACCGCCAGCCACACCTGCGGCGACCCGGGAACGTTGAACGACAGCAACCGGTAAATCGAAGTGTCCGAAAACGGGATCCTCGGAAAACGCAAAAAAGTATCCACCGGGATCTTCTCAATCGTCTCCGACGCTGAAAACCGGGCCGCTGGAAAACGGGTTTGCGTCAGATACAGCTGCGCATGCACTCCCATGGCCTTGAAGTAGTTACTCCAAATCGCCTGCCCCGCCAACAAAGTCGGCAAAACCGCCCACACGGCCAGTCCCACCACCGAAGCCACAATCACCGATCGATTTTTCCGCGCCACGCCCCAGCCCAGAAGCACCGCATAAGTCGGCCGCAAAACCGCCAGCATCGACGCCAGGATTCCTTCCGCCCACGACCGACCTCCGTTCCCCGCCTCACCCGGCGAAGTCTTTTCGACTCCACCCTTCAGCCCCCGCGCCACCGCCGCCAAGGCCAGGAATAGCCCCGCATACACCACATAGGATTGCCCCCGGTCGATATGCAGCCGCCAGTGCGGACTCAGACAGAACAGACACGTTAGCAAACCACCCCATAACCAGTTTTTCCGATCACTTCCGCGCGCCCACGCCCAGAACCCCAAACCCAGCGCGGCATATTGCACACCAAACCAAATCCACCGGCTCACATTGTAGGGCAGATCCTTCAGCGGATAAAACAATGACAGCGTGACCGGCGTCACCGTGGTGTGATTCACCGGCGACGCGGGAAAAGTGAAAGGGTCGCAGAGCCGCTCGCTCTCCGTCCGGTTCCATTTGAAAAAATACGGGTCCCGATGCTCCGACGCCACCCGCACTCCGGTGATCCGATTCCGGAAATCGATGCTTCCCCCGTCCGCCGTGTGGATGACGTCCCACACCAGGCCCCAGACGGCCAGCAAAGCCACAATCATGAAAAACGTGAAAATCGGCGGGGAAGGAACGGGTTCCTGGGAATTTGAGCTCATGGAAAGTGGGGGCCGAAGCCGGAGAAAAAGAGTTACACCACCAGACCGAAACCACGCGCAGGGTCAACCCCCGGCTCGGGAACAATGCGTCCGATTCACTGGCATTCTGCAATGCCGCACGCCCCCGCGCACAGACCGGAGAACAGCCATCTCCCGGAAAAGCCAGCCCAGCACCCCCGGACGCGACGGGCACATTTCATGCAATTCCCATCCGCATTCCCATGGCCACCAAAAAGCACCGCGCCAAAAAAGCAGCCCCCTTGGAGCGGTATCAGGGCAAACGAAACTTCTCCCAAACCCCGGAACCCGCCGCCGCCGTCGGCAAAAAATCCGGCTGGAGTTTCGTCGTCCAGGAACACCACGCCCGCGCCCTGCACTACGACTTCCGGTTGGAAATGGACGGCGTTCTGGTCAGCTGGGCGGTCCCCAAAGGCATCCCGGAAACGCTCGAACCCCGTCGCCTCGCCGTGCACGTGGAGGATCATCCGCTCGCCTACGGAAAATTCGCCGGCACCATCCCGGAAGGCAACTACGGCGCCGGCACCGTGAATATCTGCGACAGCGGAACCTGGGAACCCATGGAGCCTAACTGGGAACGCGAGTTCAAAAAAGGAAAGATGAAGTTCGTCCTCCACGGCGGAAGACTGGAGGGACCCTATCTTCTCGCCCGCATGAAGGAGGAGCCTAACTGGCTGCTCCGCAAACTGGATCCCGCCACCCATCCCGACGCGCCCCTGGCGAAACCGGAAAAGGAATCCGCCGCTTTCGTCCCGCCCCAGCTCACCCGCCCGGTCGCCACCGTTCCCACGGATGAGGACTCGATCCATGAATTGAAATTCGACGGTTACCGCCTCGTGGCCGTCCGTCAAAAAAAGAAGGTCAGGCTCTTCACCCGGAATGAGTTGGACTGGACCAAGCGCTTTGGCCCCCTGGCGGATTCCCTCGCGGAGCTGCCCGGAGGCGACTTCGTCCTGGACGGCGAAGCCGTGGTCTTCGACGCCAAAGGCCGCCCCACTTTCAGCGGGCTGCAGGACGCTTTAAAAAATCATCAGGGAAAAGGCATCTCCTTCGTCGCCTTCGACATCCTCCACCTCGCCGGAAAAAATCTGCGCCGCCTCCCGCTGGTAGAACGCCTCAAATCCCTATCAAAAGTGGTCGCCTCCGAATCCGGCCCCATCCGTCGTTCAAAAATCTGGCCCGCGGAGGAAGGCCCGGCGCTTTTCGAGGAAGCCTGCCGCATTGGATTGGAAGGCATCATCAGCAAAAAAAAGTCGGGACCCTATCAATCCAATCAGCGGCGTGATTGGACAAAATCCAAGTGCCGCCCGCGCCAGGAATTTGTGATATGCGGCTACACCGCGCCCAAACAAACCTGCCCCGCCTTCGGTGCGCTGGTCCTGGCCTCTTTCGAAAATAACAAACTGGTTCCGCGCGGAAAAGTCGGCACCGGATTCACCGACGCCCAACGCCGCTCACTCCTGCGCACGATGTCGGCTTTGAAATCGAAAACACCCACCCTGCCGGATCCGGACCGGAATGTGACGTGGATCAAACCCACCCTCGTCGCCGAAATCGAATACGCGGAACTCACCTCGGAAGGCTCGATCCGTCAGGGCAGTTTCGTCGCGCTCCGCGAGGACAAACCACCCGATGAAGTGCATCTCGATGCCGTGGATCACGCCACCGCGAAGGCCTCCAACCCCGTGGTCGGGACTATCAACATCACCCATCCTGACAGGATTGTCTATGCGGACCCCGGCGTGCCGAAACTCGAGGTCGCGCAGTATTACGAAAGCGTCGCCGATCACATGCTGCCGCATCTGATCCGCCGTCCGCTCGCCCTCCTGCGGGCGCCGGACGGAGTGGATGGCCCCACCTTTTTTCAGAAAAGTTTCAAGGAGCATGTTCCGCCCCACGTGACTTCCACCGCGCTGAAGGATGGCACGGACATTGTCGAAATAACCAATCTGAAGGGGCTGATATCGCTGGTCCAGTATGGGGTAATCGAGTTCCATCCCTGGGGCGCCACCACCAAGGATCCGGAGCGGCCGGACCAATTGATATGGGACTTTGATCCTGACAAAGCGGTGGACTGGAGGGAAGTGTTGGGCGCCGCCGTTTTGTTGCGGAATTTCCTGGCGGAGGAAGGCTTGGAAACCGTGGTGAAAACCTCCGGAGGAAAAGGCCTTCACGTCGTGCTTCCCCTGCGCCGCCACCATTCGTGGGACGTTCTGAAACCCTTCACCCGCGCGGTCGCCGCCGCCATCGCCGACAAAAATCCGGAACGCCTCACAGTGGTCGCGAGCCTGGCCAAACGGAAGGAAAAAATCTACATCGACTGGCTGCGCAATGGACGCGGATCGACCTGCGTGGCCCCATGGTCCCTCCGCGCCCGACCCGGCGCCAAGGTTTCCATGCCGTTGAACTGGAGCGAGTTGAAAACCCTCGAACCCCAGGGCTTCTCGCTCCGGGAACCGCCGCGTTTCCCCTCGGAATGGGAAAAACCCGCGCTCCAATCCATCCCCATTTCCCTCATCCGGAAACTCTCCTGAGAGGCGCATCCGCGCAGCCGATTCCAGTTAGGGGGTCACAACGGCTATCCAACGGGCCACGGAATTCCGCGCCTCGCTAACCGATTTTATTAGGACGTTCGCCAATCCGGAACGGGTTGTCGTGGATTGACCCGATGCGTCCCGGCGTGGCCGCACGTGAGTAAAAGCCCGACCGGGAAGGAGCGGGTTTTTATACTTTTTTTATGGGAACGGCCCCCCTTTTTATTCGCGGGAAATGGAGGCGGAAGGATGATGTCAGGGTAAACCAACCCGCCTCATCAACCCTATGACAGACCTCATTTATCTCGGCGCCGTCGCTGCCTTTTTTCTTGTCAGCGCCGCCTACGCGGCCTTCTGCGCCAAACTCTGAACACCCCCAACCCACCATGGAATCCATCATCTACGGCCTCATCGCCCTCGCCCTATTCGGCTATCTCCTGACCGCCATGCTCTGGCCGGAAAAATTCTGATCCCACCCCCATGCACGCCACCGACTGGATACAACTTGGCCTCTTCATCGGCCTCCTCGCGCTCATCACGAAACCCCTCGGCATCCACCTGACACGGGTGTTGGACGCCGACGGCAAAACGTTTCTCGATCCCGTGTTCAAGCCACTGGAAAGGATCACTTACAAACTCATGGGCACCAGGCCCGGGCAGGAACAGGACTGGAAACAATACACCCTGGCCATGCTCTTCTTCAGCCTCATCGGCATCTTTTTCACCTATCTGATTCTGCGTTTCCAACACCTGCTGCCACTGAATCCGCAGGGCCTCGCCGGCTTCAGTGATCACCTCGCCTTCAACACCGCGATCAGCTTCGCCACCAACCCCAACTGGCAAAGTTTCGGAGGCGAATCCACGGCGTCGTATTTCTCGCAAATGGTGGGATTGGCCATTCACAACTTCACCTCCGCCGCCACGGGCATCGCCATCGCCGCCGCCCTGGTGCGGGGCATTGCGCGCCACTCCGCCACCACGCTGGGAAATTTCTGGGTGGACCTGGTCCGCACGACTTACTATCTGCTGCTGCCGATCTGCACGCTCTTCGCTCTATTTCTGGTCTCCCAGGGCATCGTGCAGAACTTCAAGCCCTACGATCAGGCGAAGCTGCTGGAGCCCATCACCCTCACGGTGGAGCAGAAAAATGCGGCCGGCGAAACAGTGAACGGCCCGGATGGAAAACCTGTTATGGAAACCTCCACGGTCGACACCCAAACGATCGTCCAAGGCCCCATGGCTTCGCAGGTCGCCATCAAAATGCTGGGCACCAATGGCGGCGGCTATGCCAATGCGAATGCCGCCCACCCTTTTGAAAATCCGAATCCGCTATCCAATTTCGCGCAGATGCTTTCCATCTTCGCCATCGGCAGCGCCCTGACTTATTACCTCGGCCGCATGACCAAAAACCCGGCTCACGGCTGGTCGGTGTGGGGTGCCATGATGGTGCTCTTCGTGGCGGGCGTCACCGTCTGCTGGTGGGCCGAAGCCAGGGGAAATCCGATTCATCAGAGCCTCGGCATCCTGGCCTCGGACGGCAACATGGAAGGAAAGGAAATCCGCTTCGGCCTGTTCAGTTCCTCCCTCTTCGCCACCATCACCACCGCGGCTTCCTGCGGGGCGGTGAACGCCATGCACGACTCCTTCACCGCGCTGGGCGGACTGGTGCCGCTCTTCATGATGGAACTGGGGGAAGTTGTTATCGGAGGCGTGGGCGCGGGACTTTACGGGATGCTGGTTTTTGTGATCCTGGCCGTGTTCATCGCCGGTCTCATGGTGGGACGCACCCCGGAATATCTCGGCAAGAAGATCCACGCGTTTGATGTGAAAATGGCCATGCTTTCCCTGCTGGTGCTCTGT
This sequence comes from Verrucomicrobiales bacterium, assembly GCA_028293305.1. GTDB lineage: Bacteria > Verrucomicrobiota > Verrucomicrobiia > Verrucomicrobiales > V1-33 > CAIZWU01. The sequence continues at coordinate 8,971 of JAQGPD010000286.1, forward strand.
CTCTCCATCCTTGGCTTCTCCGCCTGGGCGGTCGTCAGCGATTGGGGCCTGGCCGGGCTTAACAATTCCGGTCCGCACGGATTCAGCGAGGTTTTATATGCCTACAGTTCCGCCACTGCCAACAATGGCAGCGCCTTCGCCGGCCTCACGGCCAACCCCTCCGGCGGGGATCCCCACTACAATATCACGCTGGGATTCGCCATGCTGATCGGACGCTTTCTCATGATCATCCCCATCATGGCGTTGGCCGGTTCATTGGTGAGGAAGAAAATCTCCCCTCCGGGCGCCGGCACATTCCCCGTCTCCGGCGGCACCTTCATCGTGCTGCTCATCGGCACCGTGGTGCTGGTCGGCGCGCTCAACTTCCTGCCTGCCCTCGCCCTCGGCCCCATCGTGGAGCACTTCCTGACCGCCGCGGGCTCGCTGTTCTAACCTTTTATAAAATCGTCAACAACAACTGTTATGTCCCACCAAGCTCCCTCCCTTTTTGATTGGAAAATCGCCGGTCCCGCGATCGGTGAGTCCTTCAAAAAACTCGATCCCCGCGTCCTGATCAAGAACCCCGTGATGTTCGTCACCGGCATCGGGGCCGTGCTCACCACCGCCGCCATCCTGACAGCGGGTGCCGACCGCGGATTCATCATCCAGCTGGCCGTCTGGCTGTGGTTCACGGTTCTGTTTGCCAACTTCGCCGAGGCCGTGGCGGAAGGCCGCGGCAAGGCCCAGGCCGCCAGCCTGCGGAATGCGCGCAAGGACACCATGGCCCGCCGCATGCGTGGAAACCGTGAGGAGAATGTCCCCGCGCCGGACTTGGCCACAGGCGATATTGTGGTCTGCGAAACCAACGATGTGATCCCCGCCGACGGCGAGGTGATCGAAGGGATCGCAAGTGTGGATGAAGCCGCCATCACGGGCGAGTCCGCACCTGTCATCCGTGAAAGCGGCGGCGACCGCAGCGCCGTCACCGGTGGCACGCGGGTCATCAGCGACCGCATCCTCATCCGCATCACTTCGGAAAAAGGGAACACCTTTCTGGACCGCATGATTGCCATGGTGGAGGGCGCGAAACGCCAGAAAACCCCTAACGAGATCGCCCTGACCATTCTGTTGTCGGCCCTCACATTGATCTTCCTCCTGGTGGTCGTGACCTTGAAGCCCTTCGGCATTTACGCGGCGACCCCCTTCACCTATCCGGTGCTCATTGCCCTGCTGGTGTGCCTCATTCCCACCACGATCGGCGGTTTGCTCAGCGCCATCGGCATCAGTGGCATCGACCGCCTGATCCGCCGCAACGTCATGGCCACCAGCGGACGCGCGGTCGAGGCAGCCGGGGACATCGATGTGTTATTGCTCGATAAAACCGGCACGATCACCATCGGAAACCGCATGGCCTCCGACTTCCGGCCCGCGCCTGGAGTGACCGAACAGGAGCTGGCGGACGCCGCGCAGTTGGCCTCCCTGGCGGATGAAACGCCGGAGGGCCGGAGCATTGTGGTGCTGGCCAAGGAGCGCTTCAATATCCGCGGCCGCGAGTTGGCGGAACCGCATGCCACCTTCATCAATTTCACCGCCCAGACCCGCATGAGTGGCGTGGATTGGGAAGGCCGCAGCATCCGCAAGGGAGCGGCGGATTCTGTCAGGGACCATGTTCTGGCGTTGGGCGGGAAGTATCCGGCGGAGGTCTTGAAGTTGGTCGAGGACGCCTCCAAAGCCGGGCGCACGCCGCTCGTCGTGGCGGACGGCGCCAGGGTCATGGGCGTCGTGGAGTTGAAGGACGTGGTCAAAGGCGGCATCAAGGAACGCTTTGCCCAACTCCGCAAAATGGGGATCCGCACGGTGATGATCACCGGCGACAACGCCCTGACCGCCGCCGCGATCGCCGCGGAGGCGGGAGTCGATGACTTCATGGCCCAGGCCACCCCGGAGGATAAATTGAAACGCATCCGCGCCGAGCAGGCCGCCGGACATCTGGTCGCCATGACCGGCGACGGCACCAATGACGCTCCGGCTCTCGCCCAGGCGGACGTCGGCGTGGCCATGAACACCGGCACCCAGGCCGCCCGCGAAGCCGGCAATATGGTGGACCTCGACAGCAACCCCACCAAGCTCATCGAGATCGTGGAAATCGGAAAACAGCTGCTGATGACCCGCGGCTCCCTAACCACCTTCAGCATCGCCAATGACGTCGCCAAATACTTCGCCATCATCCCCGCCATGCTCATGGCGACGTTCCCGGCGATCAGTCCGCTGAACATCATGAATCTGCATTCACCGCAAAGCGCCATCCTCAGCGCGGTGATTTTCAATGCGCTCATCATCATCGCCCTGATTCCACTGGCGCTCAAAGGCGTCCCCTACCGCGCGGTGGGAGCGGTGGCCGTCCTGCAAAGAAATCTCCTCATTTACGGACTCGGCGGACTGCTCATTCCCTTCGTCGGCATCAAGCTCATCGACCTTGTCATAACCACCCTCCACCTTGCCTAACTTTATGAAAACCCTGCTAGTTCA
>JAQGPD010000307.1 GCA_028293305.1 Verrucomicrobiales bacterium
GATGTTGAGAATGCGCAGCCGCATCGGTTCCGACAAGGCGCGGAAGCGGCCCGCTATCAATTCCAGGGCGGTATCCGACATTTGCTTCGATGAGGCGGCGGGGGATATTTTTTTTGAGGGCATGGGAGAAAAAGTTTGCTTTATCGCCATATAGCGATATATCTTTAATTGCCGGAGGGAAAATAACCCCATCCTTCCGGCACGCAACAAATTCCGATGAATGCTCCCATTTCCCCCACCGAACTGAAAACACTCCTGACCACCGGCTGCTGTCTTGTGGATGTGCGCGAGCCTGTGGAATTCGCGGAGGAGCACATTGCAGGATCGCGGCTGATTCCCCTGGCCCAGTTGGATCAAAGGTCAGGCGAGATTGATTGCGCGCAGCCTTTGGTGGTGATGTGCCGCAGTGGAAAACGCGGCCAGCTTGCGGCCGAGAAGTTGGTCGCGCTGGGATTCAAGGATGTGCGGAATCTGCATGGCGGAATCCTGCAATGGAAGGCTGATGGCCTGCCGGTGGCGGTCGGGGAGCAGAAGGTTTTTCCCTTGATGCGGCAGGTGCAGATTGTGATAGGAATCGGCGTCCTGACGGGCGTGGCGATGTCCCGCCTGGTGCATCCCGACTTCATATTTCTGAGCGCCTTCTTTGGCGCGGGACTGCTTTTCGCGGGTCTCTCAGGCTGGTGCGGCCTTGCGCTGTTATTGGCGAAAATGCCATGGAACCGCGTGGAGGGATCCACCTGCCAGCCCAAGGCCACCTGCTGCACGGCGCGCTGAAGCCGGTTCCGCCACGGATTGTTTCGATTCCCACAAACCAAAAAAACACATGAAAAAGAACGTTGGAAAAGTCGATGCGGTGATCCGCACATTGATAGGGCTCGGTCTCATTGTTTATGGCGTGGCCAATAAAAACTGGATCGGCGTGGTGGGACTCGTGCCGTTGCTCACCGCCTATTTTGGCTTCTGCCCCGCCTATTGTCCGCTGGGCGTCAGCACTGCCGGAAAATCCGGAGGTGGCGGCGGTGGTTGTTGTGGCGGCGGCTGTGGTGGCGATGGCGGCAAAGGCGGCTGTTGATTTCCGAACCATGTTATCCGCTCTCTGGGTCCTTCCAGCCACCGCCGGGGCGCTGGCCGGTTGGTTTTATCTGAGCCGTGAAAAGCGTCAGGATAAACACCGGTTCCGGCCTGATCCGGCAAGCGGAACGCGCTGCCGGAACGGTCCGGCGGCGGAGGCGGCGGCTTTTTTAAAGGACCATCCGGAAACTGTTATACTGGACGTCCGCTCCCCGCGCGAATACGCATCGGGCGCTCTGCGGGGCGCGCAATTGATCCCTTCGGGCAGCGGCGATTTTTCTGTGAGGATCTCCGCATTGGACCCTGCCGTGCCGGTGCTGGTCTATTGCGCGGGCGGTCATCGCAGCAGGAAGGCCGTGGACGCGCTGAAGGCTTTGGATTTCAAAACAATCCAACATATCCACCGCGGGTATTATTCGTGGCTCATGGCCGGACTTCCTTTCGAAATCCCGGAACGTTCCTAATTATTTTGGCGCGGCGTTTTTTCCATTCACAACCAATTCCCATCCCACCGTTTTCCCATTCATCATCCCATGCAAACCAATCCAAATTTCCAACCTTCCGCGGCCGCCGCTCCCGGCAACATGGATCCCGGCTTCGCTCCCAGGATTTTGATAGTAGGCGGCGTGGCAGGCGGCGCCAGCACGGCAGCCCGGGCGCGGCGCTTGTCGGAGTCGGCGGAGATCGTGCTCTTCGAGCGCGGACCGCATGTGTCTTTTGCCAATTGCGGATTGCCTTATTATGTCGGCGGCGAAATCGCGGACCGCGAGGATCTCCTGGTGCAGACGCCGGCCAGTCTGAAGTCGCGCTTCAATCTTGATGTCAGGGTGAATTCCGAAGTCCTGCGCATCGACCGCGCGGGGCGCACGGTGTTTGTCAGGAACCGCCTGACCGGCGAGGAATATTCCGAACGATACGACAAATTGGTTCTGGCCACGGGCGCGACCCCTCTCCGCCCGCCGATCCCGGGGCTGGATCGCCCCCTGCATTTTATGGTTAGAAATATCCCGGACGTGGAGCGCATCGTGGCATGGGCCGACGAGGCGGCCGGCCAACGCGTGGTGGTGGTGGGCGGTGGATATATCGGATTGGAAATGGCCGAGCAGCTCCGTCAGCGCGGATTGGAAGTCACCATGGTGGAAGCGCTTCCCCAAGTCATGGCACCGCTGGATCCGGAGATGGCGGCCTGGCTGCATGCGGAGTTGCGGGAGCAGGGCGTGCGCCTTTGCCTCGGGGATGGCGTGGCCTCCTTCGAGCCTCCCGGAGCGGACGAGCCGGCCGGCGCCTCCATCGTGGTTTTGAAAAGCGGACTGCGCCTGCCTGCCGATGCGGTAATCCTCGGGCTGGGCGTCAAGCCGGAGATTTCCCTGGCCAGGGAGGCTGGATTGGAGATCGGGGCGCTGGGCGGCGTCCGGGTGGATGGGGGAATGCGCAGCAGCGATCCTGACATCTTCGCGGTCGGCGACGTGGTGGAGGTGAAGGATGGCGTCACCGGCAACTGGGCGCTTATTCCCCTGGCCGGTCCGGCGAACCGTCAGGGCCGGATCGCGGCGGATAACATGTTCGGCGGAAACTCCGCATACCCCGGAACCTGGGGCACCGCCGTGCTGCGCCTGTTCCGTCTGACCGCCGCCTGCACCGGCTCCGGGGCGAAGGCGCTGAAGCGTGCGGGCATTCCTTTTGAAAGCGTGCATCTGCATCCCGGATCCCACGCCGGATATTTTCCCGGCGCGGAACCCATCGCCTTGAAACTGCTCTTCGCGCCTGACACCGGGCGTCTCCTGGGAGCCCAGGCGGTGGGGCGCGATGGCGTGGACAAGCGCATGGATGTGCTGGCGGTGGCGTTGAAAGCCGGGATGACCGTGCATGATCTCGCGGAGCTGGAACTTTGTTATGCCCCGCCGTTCGGCTCCGCCAAGGATCCTGTGAATCTGGCCGGGATGGCCGCTCAGAACGTGCTGGCCGGGCGCGTGAGACAAGTGCAATGGGATGAGGTCCCGGCCCTGGACCCCGCAAAATTCCAACTCCTCGATGTGCGCTCCTCGGAGGAGCATGAAAAGGGATTCATTCCCGGCTCCCTGTTTATCCCGGTCAACGATCTGAGGCGGCGCATGGCCGAACTGCCCCGCGACCGGGAGCTGGTCGTGTATTGCCAGAGTGGACTGCGGTCCTACATCGCCGCGCGCCTGCTGGAGCAGCATGGATTCAAGGCGCGGAATCTGTCAGGGGCGTGGCGCACCTGGAAGGCGGCTACCGGTTGAGCCTGCGGGGTGAGCGCGATCCGGAAGCACCGGGCGCAGGATCACGGCAAACCCGGCCGGGTTACGAGTTGTCGTAAATTGCCTAATCCGCGGCCTCCTGATAAAAGCGGCCCATTCCGGATGCAAAAATCCGGGAATCCAACCAGACTCCCATGAAAATCCGCTTCTCCCCGCTCTCCGCGCTTCTTGTTATGCTTTCCGCCGCCAGCCTGCCGGCGGCCACGGTTTTCATGGATTTCGGCGATTCCAGCCAGGTCACGGCCGGCAACTATAACAACTTCACGAAAGGCGCGGTTTCCGTGCTCAGCATCGCGGACCTCGTCGACAGCACCGGCTCCGCCACCGGCATCTCCGGCTCGGTTTCCGGCTTCCACGCGGGCAGCAACACCAGTGGCGCCACCGCTCCTACCGGCGCTGCGGCACTCTTCGACGCGCAGGCCACCCGGGACAATTTCTTCGGCAGCACCGGCATCTTCGGCACCGTCACAGCGCCGACCGGAACGGTGACTTTCAGCGGATTGGACGGGTCCGGAGCGACTGCCTACACGTTTGATTTTTTTGCCTCCCGCACGGGTGTGGTCGACAACCGGGAGGCTGAATACAGCATCGCAGGCATCGGTGCGCCGGTCTCCGTGTTTTTGGATGCCTCCAACAATCTGTCCAACACCACCAGCTCCACCGGCATTGTGCCCACCCTCGGCGGCACCATCACCATCACCGTGGATCCAGGTCCTGCCAATACCAACACAACAGGGTTTTTCTACCTGGGAGCCATCCGCATGACCTCGGTTCCCGAACCCGCCGGTGCCAGCCTCGCGGCCTTGGCGGGACTCACCCTTCTCGGCCAACGCCGCAGAAAGGCGTGAAAGTGCGATTTATTGTTTCATGTCAGGAGATCCGGCGCGCCCGGCATTGCTGACAAATTTTGGGAAAAGTCCCGGATTCACCGTCCGGGACTTTTTTGTGGTCAGGCGGAGGCTTCGGCCTGGGTTAGGACGGAGTCGAAGGGAACATCCAGAAGCAGGCCGAAGGCATCGTGTTTTGTCAGGCGGTCGCGCTGGGTGGCCGGGCTGGAAATGCCGCAGAGAAACCGGGTCAGTTGCCGTGGGTGGCGCAGGGCGGGAAGTCGCTGACGGACGAGCATGCGGATGACCTCGGCCTCATCCAGGGTGATGTCCCTGGGCGGGGCCACGGGAAGCGGGATGGGGGGCTTTCCAGGATTCCGGCAGCGCGTGCACTGGCCACAGGCGGCGGTTCCGGGTTCGCCGAACAGATCTGTCAGGCGTTTGACCAGACAGCCGGGCGCTTCAAAAAAATCCACCACATCCGCAAGCCGGCGGCGGGCGGATTGTTCACGGCGTTGCATGGCTTCGATGGCGGCATTCGTCCAAGCCTGGGCTGTGACCGGAGCCTTGCCGGGCGGGAGTTGGGAAGACTGGATTCCGACCGCCGGATCCGGCGGCGGGGCAGGAGCCGGCGCGGAAATGTTCTCAGTTAGGAACCATGTTTCCTGGCGCTCGCGGGGCCGGACCGTGAGATCGCCTGACAATTCCAGCTCGCGCAGGAATTCCGCCAGGATTTCCGGGGTGGTTTCCAGCGCGGTCGCCGCCTCCACGAGATCGACCGGGATGCGGCCCCAGACTTTCTCCCTTTTTACCAGCAAATAACGGATCCACGCCTGCTCGCGCGGTGGATGTCCGGCGGTTAGGGATTCCTCGCGGCGCAGCAGCTTCACGCGGCAGCTCAGCCACGATGAGGGACCGGGCGAGATGAGGCCCGCCATTTCCAAGCGGGCCAGCAGGGTGTCCAGGACCGCGGGCCGGACGTCCGCGTGGCGGCTGAGTTGCCAACGCGAAAAGCTGGGAGCCGGGCCTTGGCGCAGGAAGGAGTCGAGGCAAATGCGCAACGCTTCCGTGGTCGGGGTGTCGCCCAGGATGAAGTTTTCGAGGACGGTCAGATCCTCCGCGGAGGCCAGCATTTCCGCATGCGCGGTCCGTCCATCGCGACCGGCGCGGCCGATTTCCTGAAGGTAATTTTCCAGCGAACGCGGGAGGTCAAAATGGAAAACGGCCCTGACATTCGACAGATCGATGCCCATGCCAAAGGCGGTGGTGGCGACGATGACGGTGCATTGCCCTGACAAAAAAGCATCCTGCGCCTCGGACCGCTGATCATCCGGCAATCCGGCATGATAGGCCCGCGCGGCGATGCCTTCGCGTTGAAGGAAAGTGGAAACGGATTCCGCAGTTTCCTGGCGGGTGACATAGACGATGGCGGGTTGGCGTCCGGCGGCGTCCAGCCGTTTCCGGAGCAGTGCCAGGCGACGCTTCGCGGCGGTGGGCGCGACGTGCAGCCGGAGGTTGGGACGGGCCATGGAAGTGCGCACCACGGCGGCGTCATCCAGGTCGAAAGCCTGACAAATCGCCTGGACCGCATCGGGGGTCGCGGTGGCGGTGAGGGCCAGCAGCGGGGTGCCGGGAAAAAGAGTGGGCAGGCTGGCGAGGCGCAGGTAATCCGGGCGGAAATTGTGCCCCCATTCCACCAGACAGTGCGCTTCATCGATGGCAATGAGCGGGCAGGGACGGCTGCGCAGGACCGCCAGGCAGGCCGGCTGGAGGAACCGCTCCGGCGAAAGATAGAGCATTTTCAATTTGCCGGAGGTGAAGGCGGACAGCACGGATTCCTGCTCCGTCTGGGAAAGGGTGGAGTCGAGCCGCGCGGCGGCGATGCCTTGTTGCAGCAGGGTTTCGACCTGGTCGCGCATCAGCGCCAGGAGCGGGGAGATCACCAGCGTGCAGCCTGGCAGGATGAGCGCCGGGACTTGATAGCAAAGCGATTTTCCGCCCCCGGTCGGGAGCAGCGCCAAGGTGGACCGGGCTTCGAGCAGCCGGGAAATAACATCTTCCTGTCCGGGCCTGAAGCGGCTGTGGCCGAAGTGTTTTTTCAAGGCACGGCGGGCCTTGCGCAGGAGGGGGGAATCCTGCTCAGGGGCGGGCGGGGGCTCAGCGTTGTCCATCATACCAGATGTCGCAGGACTCGCGGCGTTTGAGGGTGCGGCCGCCGGTCAATATAGTTTTCAAAAGCCAGGCGAGGTGGTGCCAGGGCTCGTGCATTTGCAGTTTCCGGGGGGAAGTGGGCATGGGGTTGCGGGACAGAATAACAAAATCCATGGCCCGCTTTTTGGCGACTTTCTTGAGCGCCTGGGAGAGGAACAATTCCTCGCCCGCAAAGAACGTGGTGTCGAATCCGCCCACTTCCCGGAACGCATCCGTCCTGACAAAAAGGAATGATCCCGCCGCATAACGGAATTTGGTGGAGATGGCGTGCCAGATTCCCAAAGCCACCCTCGCGCCCCGCTCCTCCAGCGGCATGTGCAGCAGGCTGCCTCCGCCGAGGATGCGCGGGTTCCGCAACGCGGCCGCGAGGTCGGCGAACAGCGCGGCGGTCGGGGTGGAGTCGGCGTCCACGAACAATAACCAATCGCATTCCGCGGCCACGGCGGTGGAGCCGGTGTTCCGGGCGCGGCCGATTTGGTTGACGGGCTCGAAAATCACCCTGGCTCCGCCGGCCGCGGCGACGGCGGCGGTGGAGTCAGTTGAGTTGTTATCGCATACAATAATATCCCATCGGATGCCTGCCGGATCCAGGGAGGCGCTGGCGGCGAGACGGATGGATGCCAGGGTTTCGGGCAACAGCTTTTCCTCGTTCCAGGCGGGGATGATGATGGAAAGAAGCATGATGGGAATATGTGGCGCGGGGGCGGGCGGGCTGGAAAACAGGCGGGGGCTCGCCGATTCCGGAGCGGGAATACAGTGGATATTCCATCCGCCCAGGTAAAACGCTTTCAAGGCCGTTGTGGAAGCCCGTGCTTTGATCCCAGGGAGGAAAATCTTGTGGACCGCGTGCGGATGCGGTTGGATGAAGGAGGCGAAAGGCGGGTCCTCATTCCGCGTTTTTGCTTCATCCAGTTCCTTTAGATAACCATTTCTCATTCCATGCTCCGCCCGCGAAAAAAATACACGGTTTACGATCTCCAGCAGCTGAAAGGCCAACGTGTCCTGACCCATATCCACGTCAAATCCCCGGAGGAGGCGGCCGCCGCCGAAGCGGCCGGAGTGGACTTGATGAGCTGCAGCTTTGACAGTGCCGAATCGCAGGAGCGCCTGCCGGCCTTGGTGGCGGCGGCTCCGAACAGCTTTTTGTCCGCCGCCACTCCCCACGGAATGGCTTCCGCGGAGGAGGCCATCCGGGTGGGATTCCGTGCATTGGAGGCAGGGGCGAGTTCCGTGTATTGTTCGGCGGGAGTTAGGATCATCGAGGCCATGGCGAATGAAGGACTGCCGGTGGTGGGGCATTTGGGGCTGGTGCCGCGGCACGTCACCTGGACGGGCTACCGGGCGATCGGGCGCACCGTGGAGGAGGCGATCGAGCTGCACCGGCGTCTGAAAGACCTGGAGAATGCGGGGGCGTATGCGGCGGAACTGGAGGTGGTGCCGCAGAATCTGGCGCGGTTTTTATCCTCACAAACCAAGCTCATTCTGATGTCCCTGGGATCGGGTCAGGGATGCGACACCCAGTTTCTTTTTTCGGACGATATCCTGGGCGACTACGATGAGCGTCTGCCGCGGCATGCCAAGGCCTATCGGAATTTCGCGGCGGAGCACCGGCGGCTTCAGGAGGAGCGGATCGCGGCATTCAGCGAATACATTGCCGACGTCCGCAGTGGGGCGTTTCCGACTCCGGCGCAGCTGATTGAAATGGACGGCGGGTTGTTGGATGAAGTGAAACGGAAACTGGACAACGGGGACTGACGGGTCGGCAAGGCCGTCGCGGGGCGGGCGCGGATTTGTAGTTATTTTAGTTCTTTCCGTTGCGTGACGATTCCGGTAGATTGCCGCATGCTTTCAAATCCCCCGCGGTGCCGGCCCGTCCAGCCGGTGCCTTTATTGTATTGGCTGATCTTGCTCTGCGCCTTCGGTTTGGCTTCGGCCGAGGCGCAGTTGACCAATGTGGCGCTTGGCAAACCGGTCACCGCCTCGGGACCCGTTTATGACGCATTGCGCGCGGCCACCATGATCAATGATGGCAGCGCTTCGACCTTCACGCATCCGGCGACCATTGCCAATCCGGCCAATTTCAAATACACGATCGACCTCGGCACCACCCAGGGCTTTAACAAATTCCGCTTCATCAACCGGACCGGGTGTTGCCCGGAGCGCCTGACAAATTATCGGGTTTCCATTTTCGAGACGGATCCCGAGGCAGCGGGAGCGGCGGCGGTCTGGACAACGGTGGTGCGTGCCAACGGCACCAACTCCGGGGATGGCGGAGTCGATGAAGTCGTCGCCGGCGCGCATGCCGCGGGCGTGTTTGCGGGACGGTATCTGCGCATTCAAAATCTGTTGAATCTGGCCAACCATCCGCAGGTCGCGGAGTTCGAAGCCCTGGCCTCGCCCAACCTCGCGCTGTATAAAAAAGTCACCGCCAGCGCGGCCGTGGCGGCGGGTTTCGCGGCGGCCAACCTGACGGATGGAAATCCGGCGACCTCATCCTATCCGGATGGCGCGGCGACGACGGGATTTTATTTTGACGTGGATTTGGCGGGCGATTTTTCGCTCGACCGCCTGGTCCTGTATGCGCGGCAGGATTCATTTCCGGAACGGTTGCGGAACTACCGGGTGACCTTGCTGGCGGACAATGCGGGGGTTCCCGGTGCGGTGCGGTGGACCGGCGACCTGCGCACGGATGGGAGCTTTCCGGAGCCCGGAGCCGGCGAAGTCATCCGGGCCGCGCAGGGGACGGGGGACTTCAAGGGCCGGTTTGTCAGGATCACCAATCTCGGCGGCGAACCTGGAAATCCCCAAATGGCCGAAGTGGAGGCCTATCGCGCGGTGGCGCCGGTGATCCGTTATTTCACCACCGATGCCGGAAATATAACCAAAACCGGAGCGCCCGGCCTGCCAGGTCAGGCCGTGCTCTCCTGGGACGTGGAGGGGGCGACCAGCGTGACTGTTTCCCAAGGTATCGGAGCGGTGGAAACCTTGACCGGCAGCCGCACCGTGTCGCCTTCCTCGGCCACTATTTATATGCTGACGGCGACGAATATCGCGGGATCGGTGAGCGACGCCATATTGATAGAGGTCGATGCCGCCGCCCAGTCCCCGAAGATCAACGAGATCATGGCGGACAATGAGGCCGGGCTGGAGGACGAGGATGGCGACCGGGTGGATTGGATAGAGCTATACAATCCCAACATTTTCACCCTGCCGCTGGCCGGCGCGTGCCTGAGCGATAATCCGGCCATTCCCAATATGTGGACCTTCCCGGCGGGCGCGGCGATCCGGCCCGGTGGTTATCTGGTGGTTTTTGCCTCGGGAAAAAACCGGACCGTGCCGACCAAGCGGATGCACACGAATTTTGAACTGAAAAAATCCGGCGAGGCGGTCACGCTGCATGCGCCTGGCGGGACGTTGTTATGGAGCCGGCTGCCGGGCAATGCCGGAGTGGCGGCCTATCCGGCGCAGACGCGGGACACGAGTTATGGAATCGATGGCGTGGGCTTTGAAAGCTTTTTCCGTCCGGCCACGCCCGGCGGGGTCAATGCCACAATGGGGTTCAGTTCCGTCGTCGCGGACACCTCTTTTTCACCGCCGAGGGGTTTCTATAACACTCCGCAAACGGTCAGCATCACCACCGCCACACCCGGCGCCGTGATCCGTTATACCTTGAATGGCACGCGGCCCACCGACACCACGGGCACGGTGTATGCGGGGCCGCTGACGATCAGCGCCACCACGGTTTTGCGCGCGGCGGCCTTCCTGGCCGGGGCCGCTCCGACGAATGTGGACACGCATACGTATATTTTTCCCAACAGCGTGCAGACGCAGGGCACCATGCAGACATCGGTCACTAACAACGTGACGATGGGTCCGCAGATTCCCGCCGCGCTCACCGATCTTCCCAGCATTTCCCTGACCATGCCCAGCACGGCGGCGGTGAATCAGGACAGCGAGGTGGAGACGGCGATGGAGTGGCTGGACCCGGCCAACCCGCCCGGACATCTCAAAGTAAATGCGGGAATAACGTATTACGGCGGGGCCTTCACCACCTTCAACAAACGCAGCTACCGGCTGTATTTCCGGACCGAGTATGGCGACCGGAAGCTGGTTGCGCCTTTGTTCGCCGGGCATGAGCACGGGCTGAGCCCGGCCACGGAATTTGATAGTCTGGAGCTGCGGACCGGGAGTCATGACATGTCCATGCGCGGTTTTTACATGAGCAATCTGTTCACGGACCAGCTGATGATGGAGATGGGCCACGTCGCTCCCCACGGGCGCATGGTTCATGTGTATATAAATGTTGTCTATTGGGGAATGTATCACATGAGGGAGCGCTGGAATGCGGCCATGCATGCGGACTATCTGGGTGGTGGAAAATCCGACTATGAAGCGATCAACGGCAATCAGAATGTCGGTGGCTGGGCGAATCCCGGGACGGCTTATGATGGCACCGGAGAGGCGTGGGAATATATCAAAGCCCGCCGCGCTTTTTACCCGGAACTGCGGGGACTGGTGGATGTGGTGAATTACACGGACTACATGATCACCTTCATGTTCGGAAATTCCGAGGATGAGTGGCGGAGTGTGGGGCCATCTGCGGCGGGCATGGGAGGCAGCGGCGCGCGGTTTATTCTGAATGACGCGGATGGGTGGCTTTCCATCAATTCCAGCAATTCCATCGCCTCATGGGATGGCAATGATAACAACACCACGCGAAGCTCTACCTGGAACGCCGGGACCGGCGTTTTCACCGCGGGCAGGAACATGGGCGATGGGCCGGGATCATTGTTGTCGGCTCTCTATCTGGCAGGCGGCACGGAATACCGGATGCTGCTGGCCGACCGGATTCACAAACACATGTTCGGCGCGGGCGTCCTGACGCCTTCCAAAAATGATGCCAGGCTGCGGGCCATGTGCACGCCGATCGAGCGCGCCTTCATCCCCGAGTCGGCGCGCTGGGGATACGATTTCTCACAAAACCGGACGTGGGCCAGTTGGAAAGGCGCGCGGGATGTCTGCCTCGCCAGCTGGATCCCCAACCGCACGGCCACGGTGCTGTCGCAGTTCCGCACTGCCGGATTCTATCCATCATTGAACGCGCCGGTCTTCACGCAAAACGGCGGGACCTTCGCGGCGGGTTATGCTTTGGGAATGTCCGTCACATCGCTGCCTGCGGGAGGCGTGATCCATTACACCCTGGATGGATCCGACCCGAGGCTTCCGGGCGGGGCGGTGGCGGGGACGGCCCTGACTTATTCCGCTCCCGTGGGGCTTTCCGTGAATACCCTGGTTAGGGCCCGCACGCGGACCCTAACGGGAGTCTGGAGTGCTTTGCAGGAGGCATTTTTCATGGAAGCGACGTCCCTGCCGGTGCCTGCCGGTGCGGTGCTGCCGGGGGAAATCCATTTCAATCCGACGGGTGATGACGATGCGGAATTCCTGGAGTTGGTGAATGTTTCCAATGGCGCGGTGAATCTGAGAGGCTGCCGGTTCACGGCCGGGATCGATTTTGCCTTCAGTTCCTATCGGGATGCGATTTTGGCTCCGGGCCAGCGCTTGGTGCTGGTGGACAGCGAATCGGCGCATCGGAAAACATATGGATGGGATCGGACCATCGCCGGGATATACCGGGGCAATCTCAGCAACAGCGGCGACACCCTGACATTGATGTCGGACGCGGTGACCGTGTTTGATTTTGGGTTCAATGGAGCATGGCAGCCTTTGGCCGATGGAGGAGGTTTCAGTCTGACCATGGTGCATCCGAAGGCGGGACTGAATTTGGTGGACCCTGCCAACTGGCGGCTTTCCAGCGTGGCCAATGGCACGCCGGGAATCGGGGATGGAGGGGTGCTTTTCACGGGCGTGGCCACGGCGGATGCGGATGGCGATGGCGTGAATGCCTTCATGGAATATGCCTTGGGCGGGTCCGATGCCGTGGCGGATCCGACGGCGGGTTTGGCGGTGGGGCAGGTGCCGGGCCGTCCGGTCAGGTTCAGTTATCATGCCGCGGCCTCGGCCGACGATGCTTTGGTTATTCCGGAGGTCAGCGCTGATCTGACGGGATGGCACGCGGATGCCTCGTGGCTGGTGCCGGACGGTCAGGAAAAAACGGCGGATGGCGGAACGAACTTTTACTTTGTCCCGGGACCGGCGCTGACGGCGTCCGGGGGACGGGCGTTTTTCCATGTCAGGGTGTTGGCGCGGCCTTGAAATCGGCAGCGCTTTTCCCCCCTGCCGGAGTGGGGACTGCGCGGATCAGGTTGCGGTCAGGATGGAGGCGGCAGCCGGCCTTGGTCGATGAAATGGACTTCCTGACAAAGTTGACGGAGTTCGGTGGCCGAGTGGGAAACCAGGATGAGGGGGAGATTGAAGGTCCGCGAGGCCGTTAGGAGGTAGTCCATGGCGCGGTCGCGGAGCCGGTCGTCGAGATGGGCGAAGGGTTCGTCCAACAGCAATAATTCCGGCCGGCTCATGAGGGCTCTTGCCAGGGCCAGGCGGGATTTTTCACCGCCGGACAGGGTGTGGGGAAGTCTTGTCAGGAGAGGCTCCAGTTCCAACAGATCGATGACCACCCGGGCGTGGTCGGAGTCGGCTGGCGCGGAGGTGAAGTGCGCGGTCGCGAACAGATTCCGGCGTGCGGTCCAATGCGGAAAAAGGGCGTGGTCCTGGGGAACATAACCTATTTTCCGAAGCCAGGGCGGGACGAATATTTTGAGCACGCTATCGGATAGCACGGTGCCATTCAGCATCACTCGGCCGGTGGCGGCGGGGCGGAGGCCGGCGATGATTTCGAGCAGGGAGGTTTTTCCGGAGCCGGAGGGGCCGCTGAGTCCGGCGGGAAAACCGGTCAGGACCGCGTCGGCGCCCAGGGTGAACGGAGCGAGCGGCAGGTGGATTTTTTCCAATTCGAGTTTCATGCCGGGGGGCGCTGGCGCTGGAGGGATTCGCTGATGAGGAGGATGACAAAAGCGGTGAGGGTGGCGAGGCCGACGAGTTGGAGGGCCCGGGTGTCCTGACCCATCTGAATGGCCTGATTGATCTCCAAAGCCAGGGTGCCGGTCTCGCCGGGGAGGTATCCTGCCAGAATCATGGTGGCGCCGAACTCGCCCATGGCGCGGGCGAAGGAGAGGAGAATTCCTGCCAGGATGCCGCGTCTGGCCAAGGGCAGGGTGACATGGCGGAAGACGTGCCAGGGCCGCGCGCCCAGGGTCAGGGCGACTTGCTCCAGCCGTTGCGGGACTTCCGTGAAGGCGGTGCGCAAAGAGCGGACGAGGAGAGGAAAGGACATGACGGCCAAGGCGATGACCACGGCTTTCCAGGTGAAGATGATCTCAATGCCGCGTTCAGCCAACCAAGGTCCGAAGGGGCCGCGGCGGCCCAGCAGTTTCAAAAGGATGAGTCCGGTGGCGACCGGCGGCAGGACGAGAGGCAGGGCGACCAAGGTTTCCACCAACGTTTTTCCAAGCCAGTTTTTTCTGGCCAGCAGCCAGGCCATGGCGATGCCCGGCGGCAGGATGACGAGGGTGGCCAATGCCGCCGCCCAGAGGGAAAACCAAAGGGTGGACAGGTCGGCGGCGGTCATGGATGGTTGTGGTCGGGAGGCGCGGAAATTTGTCAGGACAGCGCGGGAATGCTAGTCCAGGGGAGGGCTTTGAAGGATGAAGTCCCGCCATTCCGCATCGTTCAGAGGAAAGGGGAGCCTGCGGAATTCCGCCGTATTCAGGGGAAAGGTGTGAGGGAGGCGCTCCGACGAAGGGCCGTTGAGGAGTGAGAACCGCACGGCGTGTTTTCCGAAAAACGGGTATTTGAGTTCGTGAATCAGCCGGGCGTCGCGGGATTCGCGGAGGGCGGTGCGGTTGCGGGTGGGGATGTAGGCCCGGAAAGGATGGAGGGATCGGGGCAGGGTGGTGATGACGCCGGTGCCTTTTCCGTCATCCCAGTCCTGAGCGTAGTGCGTGAAGCCGCCCAACACTGGTTTTTCCTTGCCTTCGTGGGCGGCGTAGTAGTCCTGAAACAGCCAACCGAGATAACCGAAAGTGGTCATCCCGATGTCTGCGGGAGCAAGTTTGTTGGAACGGAAGGCCTGTTCATAAAGCGTGATCAGGGCGGCGGCGCGGTTTTGTTGGACGGACATTTTGGCGGCGCTGCCCAGATGCCAGAGTCCGGTGGAAACCGTGACTATTGTGATCAAAATCCAGGAAAACGCGCGGGGTTTGTCCGCGAGGAGCCCGGAGGTTTTTTTCCAAAACTGGTCGAACCGGGACGCCAAGGGTTTGGTCAGGGAAGCACCGGCAAGAGCGACGTGAGCCTGGTTGTCCGGGGCTTCCGGCTTGGGACTGCGGGCGGTGGAGGGAAAGCCGGCGGCGATGCCGAAAAACAGGGCGTCGTTGAAATAGTAGTCAAACCGGCCGCCATACAGCGCGACTAGCAGGATGGCGGCGAGCCCGGCGAGCGTGGCGTCCAGGCGGGGCTTGGCTCCGGCGAGCGCCAGCGCCAATCCGAGCAGGCCGCCGAAAACGGGAATCAGAAGGTTGGACAGGACGTCCGAATAACAATCATGGGTATTCTGGGTTTGTGTCAGGAACCACCAGGCTCCCGCGGCTCCGGCGGCGGCGGCGGGGAGGGCGGCGATCAGGCGGGGGCGCAGGGACGGCAGGCCGCGGCGGAAGGTTTCGGGCATCCTGACAAGAGCAGCCATGGCGAGGCCGGCGGCAAAGGCGATGACCCCCAGCCCGGCTGGGATGCCGCCATGGGAGGTCAACAATCCATGCCCGACGCCGCCCAAAACCAGTTTTTGGCCCTCCGTGGGATTCATGCCCCATTTCAGACTGAGAAACACGATGATGGTTCCGGTGGCCAGCAGGAGAATTTTCCGCGCCGCGGATGTGTCAGGAAACAGGCTGCGCAGGGCTTTCGCGTCCTGCAAATAGGCGACGGCGGGGAGCACCAGCCAGGCGACGGCGCTTTGGCGGGAAGCGATGGCGAGGGACCATGGCAGGAGAAACCATAGCCATTTTTTTTGATCGGCCAGATAAATGCACCACCACAAACAAG
The DNA here is from genome assembly GCA_028293305.1 of Verrucomicrobiales bacterium. Classification (GTDB taxonomy): domain Bacteria; phylum Verrucomicrobiota; class Verrucomicrobiia; order Verrucomicrobiales; family V1-33; genus CAIZWU01. The sequence continues at coordinate 15,446 of JAQGPD010000307.1, forward strand.
CCATATAAACAGCCACTCCCGTGAACATCAAAAACATGAACATCACGGTGGGGGTGGCGAGCACGAGCAGAGGCATGGCCACGGCCCGGAAGCCGGGGATGCCCTGTTTTTGTAAAAACAAGGCCATGGCTGCGGCCGCCAATCCGGCGGCGGCGGCGAGCTGGAAATGGATGGCAAACCGGAAGCTGCCGGTGATTTTGAAAAGCAAAGCGGAGATGCCACTGGACGACGCGGCCCAGGGGGTGAGCCAGTCGTCGGTCCAGGGTCGGCCTTTCTGGATGGTCTTGATGACGGAGCGCAAATACCAAAAGTCATCGTCCAACGTGACGACCATGCCGGGCAGAATCAGCCCGATGAAGCCCGCCATCAGCAACAGGGCGGCGAGGGCGGGCCAGGGGGTTTGGAGTCGGGGGAGCTGCACGCGATGACGAACCACCGGGGGGCATTTCTTGCAAGCCGGGATGCGCCATCGGCCACGGCGGGGAGGCGGAGAAGCGGGGGCGGGTTTTGAATTCGGGTTGCCGGATGCGGCGGGGAAGGTATGGGAAGGGGTTCCATGGCCGATACCCATCCCCTGTTCACCGCCTATCCCATCGAAGATTTCAAACGCCACGAAGCCGCCCTGACGGCCGCGGTGGCGGGAGTGATGCGCGGGGGGCATTATATATTGGGCGGGGACGTGGCGGCTTTTGAAAAAGAGTGGGCGGCCTGGTGCGGAGTGAAGGAGGCGATCGGGGTGGGGAATGGCACGGATGCCATCGAGTTATTGTTATTGGGACTTGGGGTGGGTCCGGGCGATGTGGTGGCGGTGCCTTCGCACACGGCGGTGGCCAGCATTTCCGCCATCCGGCGGACGGGGGCGGATCCGGTTTATGTGGACATCGATCCCACGACCTTCACCATGGATCCGGTTAGTTTGGAGGCGGCGCTGCGCGGGCCGGCGGGCGGGCGGATCAAGGCGGTGCTGGGGGTTCATTTGTATGGTCACCCGGTGGATGCGGCCGCTCTGGCCGTGATCTGCGCGCGGCATGATTTATTTTTCCTGGAGGACTGCGCGCAGGCGCATGGGGCGACTTTCCAAGGGCACCGCGTGGGCTCGCTGGCGTGCGGCGCGGCGTTCAGTTTTTATCCCACCAAGAATCTCGGCGCGATGGGCGACGGCGGGGCCATCACGACGGACGACGCCGCCCTGGCGGGACGCATCCGCGAGATCCGGCAATACGGTTGGCGGGAACGTTATATCAGCGCGGTGGAGGGAGTGAACAGCCGTCTGGATGAAATGCAGGCCGCCTTGCTGCGGGTGAAATTGCGCGACCTGGAGCACAGCGTGGCGCGTCGTCAGGAATTGGCGGCGCGGTATCGGGAAGGGTTGGAGGGTCAGCCTTTGGTGAAATTGCCCGCTGTGCGCGGCGGCGTGACGCACGCCTATCACTTGCATGTCATCCGTTCTCCGCGGCGGGATGAACTGATGGCCCGGCTGCTGGAGCGCGGGATCCCGGTGGGGCTGCACTACCCGGCCGCGGTGCATCAACAACCCGGATATGCCAGGTTCGCGGCGCAGTCGCCGGGACTTGGGCAAACCGAGCTGGCGATCCGTGAAATCCTAACATTGCCGCTGCATCCGTGGCTGAGCGGGGAGGCGGTGGATCTGGTGGTGCGCGAAATCAACGAATGGGCGGCGGCGGGTTAGTTTTTCCCACTTTCGGCTGGCATGGCGGGCTCCTTGCCTTCAAGGATGGCGCACCGGGCCACGACTCAGCAGCCCAGGCCGCCGATTTTTTCCCTCCCGAATTTTCCTCCGTGATTTCCCCCAACCCACCCCGTGTCACTTTTGTGATCCCGTTGTATTTCACGGGCGGAGGAGTCACGGCTTTATTCGATGTCTTCCGCGCGCTGCAGGTGCCGGGGGGATTTGATGTGGTGTTGGTGAACGACGGCAGCACCGACGACACGGTGGAGCGGGTGAACGGACTTTTGGCGGGCCTGCCATTCGCGGCCACGCTGGTGGATCTGGCGCGGAACTTCGGGGAACACAATGCGGTGATGGAAGGGCTGCGGCACGCGACCGGCGACTACGTCATCACCCTTGATGACGATTTGCAAAATCCGCCGGCGGAGGCCCTGAAGCTCCTGGCGCATGCGGAGGCGACGCGGGCGGATGTGGTCTATTCCTACTACGCGGAGAAAAAACATCATTGGTTCCGGAATCTCGGCAGCCGCATGACCAATGCCGCCGCGACGTTTCTGCTGAGCAAACCGCCCGGGCTTTACCTGTCCAGTTTCCGCTGCCTGAGCCGGGCGCTGGTCTCGCGGATTGTGGACTATCGCGGCCCTTTTCCCTACATCGACGGGCTCATCCTGGGAGCCACCAACCGGATCGAAACCCTGCTGGTGGACCACTCCGAGCGGGCAGACGGGGAGAGCACCTATACGTTGAGGAAATTGGTCAGGCTGTGGATGAATATGTTTTTCAACTTCAGCATCATGCCGCTGCGTCTGGCCAGCGTGATGGGTTTGATTTTGTGCGGATTCGGTGTGGTGATGGTGTGTGTGGTGGTGGGGGAACATTTTCTGAGCGGTCCGCAGCAGCGCGGCTGGGCGTCGCTGATGGCGGCTATTTCCATTTTTTCCGGGAGCCAGCTTTTGATTCTCGGACTGCTGGGCGAGTATGTCGGCCGGGCCTACATGACCCTGGCGGGCAAGCCGCAATCGCTTGTCAGGGAAACACGCCGCCACAGACCCGGCGGACCGGCGGGCGCGGGGGAAACAGCTTCGGCGACCAGGGAGGCCAGTCCAACATGAGCATGGAATCCGAGCACGACATAACCGAATCCGGAAGCGGCATGGAGGATCCGCGGGGATCCGTGGAGGACTGTGATGTGAAGGGCGTGAAGCTGTATCGGCTGCCGCTTTTTCACGATCATCGGGGGAATCTGACGGTGGGCGAATTCGGTGATTTTCTGCCCTTCCGGCCGGAGCGTTATTTCATTACCTATCAAGTTCCCGGCCGCCACGTGCGCGGGGAGCATGCCCATCATCGGTGCTCGCAATTGCTCACCTGCGTGCGCGGCGCCTGCACGGTTTCCGTGGATGATGGGGTGAACCGGCGGGAGTTCATTTTGGACAGTCCGCGGATGGGAGTGCTGGTGCCGCCGATGGTGTGGGCGGCGGAATTCGACCACACGCCGGACTCGGTGCTGGTGGTGTTCGCATCGCATTCCTACGACCCCGGGGATTATGTCAGGGATCACGGGGAATTTGTCAGGTTGGCGACCGCGGAGGCGCACTCCGGTGACTGAACCCCGGGCTGTGAGGTCGGGCAAACTGTCGCCGTCCGGTCCATATCACATTTTTTGAAACCACCATGGCATCCCTCAGTCACCGCGTTTTCCAGTTGGTTGGACAGGATTATTTCCGTCCGCTGACGAGGCCGTCCGCGCCGGTGTATGTGGACTGCGCGGACCGACTGGTCGAGGAGGCGGGGGATGCCGCGCGGCTGCCGTATGGCGAAGCCCTGGCGGTGATCCGTGAAGTGATAGGACAACATCCCGGCATCGTTCTGAGTGAAGACGAGGGCGCGGCGCTGCGGGATGTCAGGCAAAAGGCGGGAGCGTTTTTCAACCGGATGCTGGCGGCGGGTTGGCTGGAGGAGCAGACCCTGGGATTGCAGGACCGGTGGGCGGTGATTTCGCCGGGACTGCGGCCCTTGCTGCGGCTTTTGAAACAGCTGGCGGAGGATGATGCGGCGGAGCTGCGGACGTTCGCGGACGCCTTGAAAAGTGTGTGCGACACGCTGGGGCGGGAGGGAATTCTGGATGCGGCGCAGACCGGGGATGAACTGCGCTCCACGGTGACGGATTTGAATCAGCGGCTGGAACACGCGATCGAGCAGCTGCACAGCGTGGAGAAATTGGTGGGAATCTTCGAGCAGCGGCAGCGGGCCTCCAACTCGCCCGCGGAGACGCTGCAGGTGTTCTATGGCGAGTTCGGCCAGGGGCAGCATATGGTTTGTTATGACGCCCTGCGGCGCGGCGGATTGTTGCCGCGCATCCAGGCGGCGCGGACGCGGGTCGCCGAGGCTAGGGATGATGTGATGGTGAAGCAGCGGCTGGCGGAGGGTTTTGCGGAGCACTACCGGTGCGAGGAGACCGAGGCCTGGCAGATGGCGGCCACGGCTTTGCTGAAACTGGAGCGCGCGCTGGGCGGGCTGCGGCAACGGGCGGAGGCGATCGATGCCCGGATGGCGGCGTTTAACCGGCTGTCGCAGCAGCGCTACCGCTATCAGACCGAGCTGCGGGGCCGGCGGCCGGAAGTGGTCAGGAATTTCTGCGAGGCCATCAATGACCTGCATGCCGGGCGGCGGTTCCGGGATCTCGCGGAGGAGGCGCCGTTGTTTGTGCCGCGCGCGCCGGAGGTGAAATTCCACTACGGCGTGGAGGCTCTTTGGAAAAAACGCAAGCCGCGCGCGGCCACGGACCTCACGTTCACCACGGGCCGCGGCAGTGAGGCGGATGCGGGCGCGGTGCTGGAAAGCTGGCAGGAGAAACAACGCCTGGCCCTGACTCCGCAACGGGCGGCCAGACTCCTCCAACGCCTGATGCCGCCGGGCGCTGACAAAATCCGCACCGATGGATTTGTCCTGACGGAACTGGACGAATTGCTCGATCTGCTGGCGCTCGCCGCCTACGATCACGCGCCCGCCGCCGGAGGCCGCAGTGTGCGCTGGACGATCACCGGACCGCGTCGGATCGATGGCCTGCACCCTGACAATCTGCCGCGCGATCCCCAGGCGGGATGGAGCATTGACCGCATGGAAATCCAACAAACCCGATGAACGAAACCGAAACCGCCTCCTCCTTTTCCGTGCCGGCCGACGAACCCGACGCCGCGCCGCTGTGGCCAAGTTTCTGGAGCAACGTGCCGGAGGCGGACCGGCCGCCGATCCGCGATGTGCTGGCGGAGCTGCTGGGACGCGGCGTGGTCCTGGGCAGTGAGGGGAGCGGGAGGGAGTTGTTTTTACTGATCCGGGATCACTATCAATTCCACATTTCCGACTACCTCGCGCCGCTGGGCCTGGATTTGATAGTGGACGACGAGGCCATGCTGCTGCAGGCGCGGCCGCGGACGGAAACCTGCCAATTGCTGGGGTCATTCACCCGCGATGAAACGCTGGTGATCCTGACGCTTTGGCGCATTTGGGACGACGGGCAATCCTCCGGCACTTCGGCGGCGGTGATCATCACCGTGGATGATTTGTGGACGCGGCTGAAGCTGTTTTTTGACAAGATCGAGCCGCCGGAAAAAACCCAGATCGACAGCATCCTGACCAAACTGAAGCGGCATCGCCTGGTGCGCACCCACAAGCCGGACGGGATGACGCTGGCGGGGGAAATGCAGATCGAGATTCTGCGGAGCCTGTCGCGCGTGATTCCATTTGATGATTTGGAGGCATGGGTGGAACGCGCGGCGCTTTGCCAGCCCTTGGTGGCGGAGGCGATTCCGGCCGGTGCGGTGGGGGAGATTTCGGCTGGAGTGGCTGGTGCGGACGGGCAGATTGCGGCCGGTGCTGAGGCGATGGTGGATAAAGAGGCGGAATAGGGCGGCGGGAAGGAGCGTGGTCTGCTGGAGCGTGGTCCGCCAACAGAGTGGTCCGCACAGTCCTCTGTGCGGTTTTCAGAGAATCGGTTTTTCAGCTATCCGGTTTTGTGGGATGTGTTTTGTGCTGATGAAAAGCCGGTGCTTTGAGATGCCGGTGCTTTTGGGAAACCGGTGCTCTGGGGAAACCGGTGCTTTGAGAGCCGCACAGAGGACTGTGCGGACTACTCTCCTGCGGACTACTCTGTTGGCGGACTACTCTGAGGACTACTGTTAGTTTTTGTAGTTCAGGATGCGGATGAGGAGTTGGTTCAGGACGATGACGGGGTCCAGGCTGCTGGTGACGAGACGGCGGTTGGCTTTGAGGCATTCGTCGAGGGCGTTGCGGAGCTCGGCGCTGGTGAAGGAGGCGGCTTCCTTGGCGGCGAGGAAAAGCGGGAAAACATTCAGGCCTGAGCCGTCTTTTTTCATGGGAAGGTGGGATCTTTCCTTCTCCGGGAGTTTGGCGATGGCGGCGCTGTAGGCGGCGTAGGAGCCGAGCGGGGGACGGCAGCGTTCCTCCAAGGCCTTGGCTTGGTGCAGGTTGCGGACTTTGGGGACGATGGCGGCCAAAAGAATGCCCACGGCATTTTCCTTTTGGGCGATGAGTTCGTCCACGAGAAAAAGGCAGTCCGCGAGGCGGCGGCGGCCGAGCGCGTTTCCGAGTTCGAAGACCACTCCGGCTTTGGTCTGGCTGACAATGGCGCGCACGTCGTCGATGGTCGCGCGGCGTTCGTCACCGAGGTAAAGATCCAGCTTTTCCAGCTCATTCCGGATCTGACGGGAGTCCTCGCCGGCCAGCATGATGAAGTGCGCCAAAGCGTCATCCTCAAAACTCAGGTCAAGATCCCGCGCGAGGTTTTCCACGAGATCGGCGACAGCCTCCTCCCAGCCGGACCGCGAAGTGTCGATGAGGTCGAACACCTCGAGTTGGGCGACCTTTTTCAGGTTGAGGAAAAACGAGCGGCGCTTGTCGACCTCGGAGGCGCTGATGATGAATTTCACGTCAGGAGGCACACCGGCTTCCATGAATTCCATGAGGCTGGCCAGGGCGTTCTGGGTGGCTTCCGATCGGCCGGTGATGGTGTCGGCCATGAAGTTCACGCCGCGGAGCCAGACTACTTTTTCGCCGCCGAAAAACGGCAGGGTCTGGAGCGCCTCGAGAGCATTGCGGACGATGCGTTCCGCGTGCTCGGAGTTGTCCGCGCCGCCCTCCACGATCTCGAGGCCAAACTCCGCGTCCTCCGGCGAGATGAGTTTGCGGCTGAGGGCCGTGGCGGCGTCCTTCACGGCCATGTCATCGGTGCCGACAAACGCCCAGACGTTGTTATTTCCGGCGGAGGCGGCTTTTTTTTCCTTTTTGGGGGTGGCGGTTTTTTTGGCGGGCACGCGAGTATAGGAAGCGCGGGAGAGGTCGCGGCCAAGAGCAAAAAAACGCAGCCCGGCGCGGGGGCCGGGCTGCGTGGAAGGGAAAGCTGGCGGGCGCGGTGGCTTTATTTCGCGGCGGCCTTCACGGGGGCGTAGCCGGCGGCGGGCTTGCCGTCGGCGCCGAGTTTTCCGGTGGACCACAGGATGCCCTGCGCCACGAGATCGAGGTATTTGGCGTCGGCCACGGTTTCGTTATTGTGGCCGATGGTGGTGGACCAGACCTTGGTTTTTTTGTCCCCGTATTCGTGCGCCCAGGCGACGACGGTTTCGGATTTGTCCTGTTTTCCTTTGGCCAGGGCGGTGGTGCCGTCAAGAATGCGGATGTTGTTATAGAGTTCCTCGTTGATGGTCGTCCAGTTGGTCAGTCCGGCGGTGGCGGGGTGGGCGGAGTAGGTGATGGCGATGGGGGCCTGGCGGCCGTGACCGCTGGACTGAAGGCCGAGGTAGTCGAACCAAAGCGAATCGTTGGTGCCGGATTGGACGGGTTTTCCGACATCCGGCGCGGTGCGGTAGCAGTGCATGGCGCAGTGGAGATTCACGCCGGGGGTGCCCTTGCGGTGGGCGTCCAGGATGCGGTTCACGACGGCGAGGTCCTTGATGTCGGCGGAGCATTCGTCGTGGATGATGACATCATAACCTTCCGCCCAGTTTTCCTTTTCATAGACCGGGAAAGTGGCCTTGGTGCCCTTGTCAGGCGAATAACAGATATCAACGGTCAGGTTGGCGCGTTCCTCGAGTCCGGCTTTGAGGATGTCCTTTTGTTTTTCGTAGTCATGGCAGCAGCCGCCGATGATGAGAAGGGCCTTCAGGGGCTTCGGTGCGGCGGGGGTGGCGTCCTGGCCGATGGCGAGGAAGGAGGCGCCGGCGAGGCAGGCGACGGAGAGGGGAAGGGCGTAGAGCAGTTTGGATTTCATGGAATGGGATGTGGGCAATACGGCGGGGGCCGTCCGCTCCATCCAATAATATTCCATCGCCCGCGTCGAGGACGTATTTTTACGGAGCCGCGGCGCCGCGGGACTTTTTTGCGGCACGGTAAGGGCGGCCCCATCGGAAATGCGGGCTGGAAACGGCAGGAAAACCGCTTACCGGAATCGACGGGAATCCCCCCAACCCGCAATTGTCTGGCATGATCGAAATCAATACTCCGGCTATCCTTTTCCCCGCCATCAGTCTTTTGATGCTGGCCTACACTAACCGTTATTTGGCCCTGGCATCGCTGATCCGGAAGCTGCATTCGGACTACGTCGCGGGCCACGAGCCGGCGGTGCGCGCGCAGATTGAAAACCTGCGGTTCCGGATGCGCCTGATCCGGCAGATGCAGCTCCTGGGGATGTTGAGTCTGCTGGTTTGCCTGGGGTCGGTGATTTTGTTATTGGCCGGTTGGGGGCGCGTGGGGTCCGGCATGTTCGGCGTGGCGGTGCTGATCATGGCGGCCTCCATTTTCCAATGCCTGCGCGAAATCCTGC
>JAQGPD010000313.1 GCA_028293305.1 Verrucomicrobiales bacterium
GTGCACGGTCCGGTCTCGGGCATGCGCTGAGGGTTTGGAAGCCTGACAAATTTGTTCCTGGATTATGGTGTGTGGCCCGTCGGGAGGGATACCGGCGTGCTCTTTTTGTTTTTGGAATGGCTATGGAAATGCGGATGGTCGGTTGAAGTCCGGGGTTGCCGGGCGGGGGATGGCGGGCAGGGTGGGGCTCGGTCCGGGACCGTCAAAAAATTTGTTATTATGAGTGCTGATGTCGCTGCTTCTGTCGGGGGAAAACCGGTGCGCCGTTTGGTGATCGCCTGCGGGGGAACGGGTGGGCATCTGTTTCCGGGGATCGCGGTGGCGCAGGAGGCGGGGCGGCGCGGATGGGAGACGATGCTGCTGATTTCGGAAAAGCAGATCGATGCATTGGCCGTGCAGGGGCATCAGGAATTGCGATTTGAGAAAGTGCCAGCGGTGGCGATGCCGGGGGTGTTTTCCTTGAAGTTTCCGGGGTTTTTGTGGCGGGTGTGGCGGACGCGGGCGCATTGCCGGGGGTTGTTGAAATCCTTCGGAGCGGATGCGGTTTTGGGCATGGGCGGGTTCACGTCGCTGCCGCCGGTATGGGCGGGGAAGGGCTTGGGACTGCGGACTTTTGTGCATGAATCCAATGCTGTGCCTGGCAAAGCGAACCGCCTGACGGCGCGGTTTTGCACCGGGGTGCTGTTGGGGCTGGAGGCTTGTGCGAAGTTTTTTCCGGCGGGGAAAACGCAGGTGACGGGGACGCCGTTGCGGACGGCTTTGCTGACGCGGCCGGACCGGGCGGAGGCCTTGCGGTTTTTCGGACTGTCGGAAGGGAAAAAAACGGTGCTGGTGATGGGCGGGAGCCAGGGCGCGCGCGGGGTGAACCGGGCGATGGTGGAGGCGTTGCCGATGTTGGCGGCGCAGGGGGTGCAGGTGTTGCACATCACGGGGCCGAAGGAATATGATGGATTGAAGGCCGCGTATGACGCGTCGCCGGTGGAGGCGGCGGTGGTGCCGTTTTGTCAGGAAATGGGGCTGGCCTACGCGGCGGCGGATGTGGCGGTGTCGCGGAGCGGGGCGTCCAGCCTGACGGAACTTTCGGCGTTCGGGCTGCCCGTGATTTTGGTGCCCTATCCAACAGCGGCGGATGATCATCAGCGTCGGAATGCGGATGTTTTCACTGCGGCCAAAGCGGCGGTGGCGGTGGAGGAGGCGGAGTTGGGCGGGGGCAAACTGGGAGATCTGCTAACCGCTTTGTTGGCGGATGAAGCGGAGCGGCAGCGGTTGGGCGAGGCGATGAAAACCCTGGCTCCGGCGGATGCGGCGGCGCGGGTTTGCGACGCGGTGGCGGGTGTCTAACTGTTATAGCGTCCGGTCGTTCCGGGATGCCGTGCCGGTGGGGTCAGTTGCGTCCAAGGCTTGCAGGCGGCGCGGGGATCTGCGCATAGTGCGGGAATGAGCGGTATTTTTGAAACCACGGAAACATGTTATGATCTGCGCACCAAGGCGGCGGGGCCGGTGGGCGCGCTGCCTTTGACGGAGGAGATGCTGAAGGAGTGGCCGAGCGGGCATTTGTTCGGTTTTTCACAGAATGCGGGCATGGGTTGGCGGGCGGAGGAGCTGGGGCGGAAACAATGGCTGATCCTGAGCACCCAGGGTGGCGTGCGGGATGAGGCGGGCGCTCCGGTGGCGCTGGGCTATCACACGGGGCATTGGGAAATCGCCCTGCAGGTGAAGGCGGCGGCGGAGGAACTGCGGGCGCTGAAGGGACTTCCTTTTGCGGGTTTTGTGTCGGATCCCTGCGATGGACGGACGCAGGGGACGACGGGGATGTTTGATAGTCTTCCCTATCGGAATGACGCCGCGGTGGTGTTCCGGAGGTTGATCCGGAGTCTGCCGCAGCGCAGCGGCGTGTTGGGCGTGGCGACGTGTGACAAGGGGTTGCCGGCGATGATGATGGCTCTGGCTGCGATGCGGGATTTGCCGGTGGTGCTGGTGCCCGGCGGGGTGACGCTGCCGCCGGTGACGGGTGAGGATGCGGGGGCGGTGCAGACTTTGGGGGCGCGTTATTCCCATGGGATGGTGAGTCTGAAAGAAGCGGCGGAGGCGGGGTGCCGGGCCTGTGCGTCGCCGGGCGGCGGGTGTCAATTTTTGGGAACGGCGGCGACGAGTCAGGTGGTGGGCGAGGCGCTGGGACTGAGCGTGGCGCACAGCGCACTGGCTCCGAGCGGGGAGGCGGTGTGGCTGGAAGTGGCGCGTCGCTCGGCACGGGCCTTGGTGGAAATGGAGGCGCGCGGAACCCGCGGGCGGGACATCCTGACCGATGGCGCGGTGCGGAACGCGATGACCGTGCATGCGGCATTCGGGGGCTCGACGAATTTGTTATTGCACGTGCCGGCGATCGCCCATGCGGCTGGCCTGCGGCGTCCGGGCGTGGAGGATTGGGCGGCGGTGAACCGGGCGACGCCGCGCTTGGTGAGTGTTTTGCCGAATGGTCCGGTGCATCACCCGACGGTGCAGGTTTTCCTGGCCGGAGGGGTGCCGGAGGTGATGCTGCATCTGCGGGAGTTGGGGTTGCTGGACCTTTCCGCGCGCACGGTGGAAGGTGTCAGGGTGGAGGAGATGTTGGCGGCCTGGGAAAAAAGTGACCGGCGCCGGAGGTTCCGGGATTTGCTGTTCGAGCGCGACGGTGTGGACCCGGATGCGGTGATTTTAAGTCCATCAGCGGCGGCGGCGGCGGGGATGGGGAGCACGGTGACTTTCCTGACAGGAAATATCTGTCCGGAGGGCGCGGTGATCAAAAGCGGCGCCATCGATCCGCGGGTGGTGGATGCGGACGGGGTGTATCGATTCGAAGGACCGGTCCGGTTTTTCACGAGCGAGAAATCGGCTATGGCGGCGATCAAGGATGGCTCGGTGAAAGCGGGGCAGGTTTTGGTGCTGGCGGGCTGCGGGCCGATGGGGACGGGGATGGAGGAGACCTATCAACTAACATCCGCCTTGAAATTCCTGCCGTTTGGCCGGGAGGTGGCCTTGATCACGGATGCCCGGTTCTCCGGGGTCAGCACGGGGGCGTGCATCGGTCACGCGGGGCCGGAGGCGCTGGCGGGCGGGCCGCTGGGGAAACTGCGGGAGGGGGACCGCGTCAAAATCGCGATCGATTTGAACCTTTTGTCAGGAACAGCGGATTTTGTCGGGACGGCGGAGCGGGAATGCGCGCCCGGCGAGGGTGCCGCGATTTTGTCAGGACGGGAAAGCCATCCGGGACTGGCGCCGCATCCGGAACTGCCGGACGACACCAAAATCTGGGCCGCCCTGCAACGGGTGGGCGGCGGGACCTGGGGCGGGTGCGTGTATGACGCGGAGGCGATTTTGAAAGCGCTGGGCAGGGCGTGACGGTGGCCCGGAAGTTGTCAGGGTTGTTTCGCCTTGGCGGGCAAAGGCAGGATGTGGTGGACGATTTGGCGTTTGAACGTGGTCTCGGTGTTGGCGGGCTGGGGCCCCGCGATGGTGCGTTGGATGAGCTTCATGGAGGTGTCGATGCTTTCCTTCAGCACCGGCAGGGCGGGGTCGATGGGGTGGATGCGTTCCGTGGTGGAGGTGAGGAGGCTGCCGGTGAGTTTGGCGGCGGGATTGTTGCGGAAGGAGCCTGGGCTGATGGAAAATGAGGCGGTGGTGGCTAGCGCGGGAATGGCGTTTTCCACCACCGGTCCGACGAATCGGATGCGGGCGGAGGAGGTGACAGGGTCGATGATGAAAGGGCTGGTGGCTTCGATGGCATCGGCCAGACGTTTGGAGTCCGCCTGCCATTCCTGGCCGGGTTGGCGGGGGATATTGTTAAGAAAAAGAGCGTCCTCCGAGGGCTCGTGGGGGGAGGGAAGCTTGGCGCCGGCGAGGTCCAGGGCGTCGCTCAGGGTGCCGTCCAGTTCCTCGCGGCCGAGGCGGTAGATGGTGCGGTCGCCAGCCGCGGTGGCGGTGATGAGGGTGCCGGGGGCGAATTGGTCCTGGGGGCCTGAGCCATCGTCGGTGGTCAGGCGGTCAATGCGGAGAAGCAAGGCGCGCGGTCTGCCGGCGGGGGTGATTTCCAACACTTCATGGATGGCGGTGTAGGTGACCTCCATGTGTTCGGAGGAGGTTTCGCGCGGTTGGGGCGGGGAGGTGGTGATGGTGTGGCGGTCCTGGGTGCCGTGGGAGGAATGGGAGGTGCGGTCGCCGATGGCGCAGGGTCGGTCGAGGTGAATGCCCCAAAGCGTGTCGCCGGCGCGGACGGCCGGGGCGTGGAGCAGGGTCGTGAGGAAAAGAGCGGCGGCGCTGGGGATCGGGCAGTGGAAGTGAGCCGGAGGCATGGGCAAGAATGGCGTGGGTGCGGCGGAAGTGCGATCTATTTGTTTGGGGGGAAAAGGTCCCGCTGCGGTGGGGCGGGAGGATGGTTCAGGAGGGGTGGGCAAGGCAGGTTTTTATTGCGCAAGGGTGCCGGTTTGGGTAGAGATGGCGGCATGATGCGGATGTTTTTCTTGATGCTGTTTTGCGCTTGGGCGGGAGTGTGTTTTGGACAGGTGGACGAGTTTTCCGATGGGGATGATGACGGGTGGACGAGGATGGATCCGATCGGGGAGCTGACGGGGAGTCCGTATGCGGTCTATCAATTGCAGTCGGGATTGTATCGGATGAGCTGCGCGCCGTCGCCGGATGCGCAGTTGGGTCCGGCGCGGGTGGCGTCCTACCGGGCGGACGCGGTGTATGGGAAGTTTGTGGTGGTGGTGGATGTGGTGTCGTGGAATGCGGGATTGGATCAGTCATTCGGGATTTTGACCCGACTCCAGGGCACACCGGGGCCGGGGGCGGTGGATGGTTATTCCTTGAATTATCAACCAGCGGACACGGATTTGGAAATCAACCGGCTAGAGGGGGAAGCTCCCACCAATCTTGCCAGGGTGGAACTGAATCTGGCTCCGGGCGGGTCCTATCGATTTGTGTTCACGGGTGATGCGGAGTCGCTGGGCGGGGCGGTGTATGACTTGGAGGAGCCGTTGAAGCCGCTGGCTGTGCTGGGCGCGCTGGATGGGACTTTCGCGTCGGGATATTGCGGGTTGTTCGGATTCGACACGACGGGAACGGGCGCTGTGGATGTGACGTTTGACAGTTATGCGGCGGGGCCGGGAACTGCTCCGGAGCTGGAATTTGTGGTGGGAGCGGGAGGGGATTTCCGGCTTTCCTGGCCGCGGCTGACGGGGCGGTGGCATTTGGAAACCAGCGCCGGTCTGGATTTGTGGGAGGATGTGTTATTGGACGGAGGGGTGACGTCGGGGAAGCTGCGGTATGCGGCGCCTATGCTGGGACGGCGGTTTTATCGGTTGGCTGAGGGGTGGGGTGGGGAGTGAGGAAGGGACAAAAAGGACTAAAGGGACAAAAGGGACGCCAGGGACGCTAAATACGCTAGTGGCCTAAAATACTGAAGGGCCGCCGGGTGGCGTGGGGGG
>JAQGPD010000327.1 GCA_028293305.1 Verrucomicrobiales bacterium
ACCGGTCATCACCACGCCCGGGAACGCGCTCATCGCCGATTTCCTCCCGGACGAAGTCGCAGGCCGGGTCCTGCTGGCATTCGGCACCGGAGTCTTCGCCGCCTCCCCCGATACTGGAAAGATTTCCCCGTTGAATCAGCTATCCCCGGATGACCAGCCTGAGGGGGCCCAAACCGTCCGCCGCATTTCCCTGAAACCGGACGGCGGAGTCCTGGCCCTGATGGACACCGCAGAAGCGGACGAAACGGGAGCCCTTCACCAGAAACCCCGCAGCAACGCCCGCGCCATAGCCGCGCTTACCGCCGCCAGACATGCCGCCCTGCTCGCTGGAGGACGGCTGGAAATCCGCACGGATTCCCGCACCGCTCCTCCCGATGATCTGCCGTCCCGCGCTTTCGTGAATGGCGGGGAAGGCCGTGTCGCTGCATGGTCCAGCGATTCCAAACATTTCGCGGCGCAGGCATGGGACCGTGTCAGCCTTGACATCGGCGAGCCCTGGAGTGGCGGCAATCCCGACGCCATTGCCACCCGGAACACCGGCCGCAGTCTGGAGTGGATGCTTCTCCCCATGTGGCACCCGGACGGCTCCCTCATCACCGTCCTGGAAAACCGGCCCGTCGTCCTCCGGCAGACCTCCGCAGCCCCCTCCACCTGGCCCGTTTCCCCCCTGCCGCTGCCTGCCGGGACCTGGTCCGCCACGGTGCTGGCCGGCGGATCCCAGGTCGCCTTTGCCACCCCTGCGGGCGTCAGCTTTCTGGATTGGAACACCCGCACCGTCCTCCGGGAAATCCCCGTCACCGGCGCGCCCTTTCACCTCTTCACCCATGGAGACGATGCCACCGTCTTCGCCCTCGGGACCGATCTCCGGCTTCACCGGCTCGGGGCAGAACCCTGCACCGTCCCCCTCGCCGATTCCGTCCCCCCCGCCGTCGCCTGGCCCGCGCCCCTGGCCTGGCATTCCGGGAAAAGCCTCCTCGCCCTCCGGCTTCGCGGCCGCACGCAGCTCCTCCATCTTTCCGCCACCGGCCCCCTGATCACACCTGGCCACAGCCTTCCCGCGGATTCCACCCTCACCGCCCTCGCCTTCAGCCCGGACGGACGCCGCCTCGCCACCGCCAACTCCCGGCGGGAACTCATCCTCTGGGATTGGGAGGAAAGCCTCCCCCTTCTGCAGTTTCCCATCCGCGCCACCGCCAGCAGCATCGCCTTCAGCCCGGACGGCCGCTGGCTGGCCAACACCGACTTTGCCCCCTCCTTGGAACTGCGGGAAGCCCCGCCTCCCGCAGCCACCAGCCTCACCGGGCGTGCCCCGTGACGGACGGCTTCCGTCAATCAGGGAGAGCCGGACCAGGCCGCGCAAAAGCCCCATCGATCCTCAAAAGTCCCCACCAGGCCGCCGTCTGTGCAAGTGAATTGCACACCTCATAACAGGTAGGCCTTTTTGACTTAACCTCTCATAAGCCGTTCTTTTGAATTGTCTTATGATGTTTACTCCAGACCGCTTGCTGACCCGTGCGGCACCCATCCGCGGAGCCCTGCTCCCTCCTTCCCCTCCCTGCAGATCCCAGGGCCATGGGACACCCCGCCTTGGGGGGAGAAACACCAAATGGACCGGTTCTGAAAAAAAATCGCGGGTTCCTGTAATTTCTCCGCGCGGTCTTACCAGAACCCTACGCACGGGCAGGCCTCCATCATTTCCAGAGAGCGGCCTGCCAGCATATTCCTAACAAATAAGCCAAAACCAGACCTTCACTCCTCCGGTTTTTCCTCCCAAAATAAATGAAATCTCCCACCAGCCTTCTTATAACCTCCCTCGCCCTGCTCACCCTCACCGCCGCCCCGGCGTTTTCCGCCATCGTGGTCACCCTGCCCACCGCCACCGTAGCCGGCAGCTTAGTCATCACCCAGGATATCAACTTCACCATCACTAAAGCTGGTTTCCTCCAAGCCCTCGTCTTTGATGAGTGGGTTACCAGTGATGGAGCCGGAAATGTTATTGACGGAGCTGCCTTCACCCCCCGGCCACTGCCTTACAGCCTGAATGGCGGTTTACCCACCGGAGTCAATTTTAACTTTCTACTTGATAATGCTGCTGCCACCTCCTCGGATGTTACCCCAAATGATGGTTTCATTCTCTTCAATGCCCTTTCTGTGGCGTTGAATCACAGCTTCACCGTGAAAGCGGCGACTTACACAATCGCCGCCGGTTCAATGCCTTCGGGCTTCAATCCCCAGACGCAGCAAACCTTCACCGGCAATGCCTTCCTGGGCACCGGTGCCGGACAGCGCCTCAGCGCTAACACCCCCGTGGGCGCCGCCGTGCCGGAGCCAGGTTCCCTGGGCCTGCTCGCCCTCGGTGGCCTCGCCGCCGCCACCCGCCGCCGCCGCCCACCAGTCGGCTGAGGCACCCAGGAGGGCAGGCTTTTTCCGGAACATCGTCGCCTGACGGTGATTTTCCCTGCCTGCTCCCGCCAGAATCCACCCGACCGTCCGCTCCGCCGTCTGTCCCTGACAGGCGTGGAGCTGGCGGCATTTGGATCACCTCCCCCCAACCCCATTCCGATCCCTAACCTGATTCCGATCCCCCAATCCTCCAAAAATCAAACTTTTCCTTCCTGCCATGAAACCACACCCTGCCCCCTGCCTCCTCGCCACCCTCGCCCTGCTCACCCTCACCGCCGCCCCGGCGTTTTCCGCCATCGTGGTCACCCTGCCCACCGCCACCGTAGACGGCAGCTTCGTCATCACCCAGGATATCAACTTCACCATCACTGCCGGTGGTTCCGTCCGAAATCTTGTCATTGATGAGTGGGTTACCAGTGATGGAGTCGGAGATTTTATTTTCGGCTCTTACATCACCCCAGGGCAGATGACTTACAGCCTGAACGCGGGATCAGCCACCGGCGTTAGCATTGGCGGAATAAGTGATAACCGTGCTGCCAACGCCGGGAATGTTACTCCAAACGATGGATATATCTACTTAAATACTGCAATCCTTGTCTCGCTGAATGACATCTTAACCGTGAAAGCAGCGACCTACACGCTGGCCGCCGGCTCATTGCCCGCTAACTTCAATCGCCAGACACAGCAAACCTTCACCGGCAATGCCTTCCTGACCAACGATTTCGGAGCGCGCCTCAGCGCTAACACCCCGGTGGGCACCGCCGTGCCGGAGCCAGGTTCCCTGGGCCTGCTCGCCCTCGGCGGCCTCGCCGCCGCCACCCGCCGCCGCCGCCGGCCCGCCCGCATCTAAAACCAAAGGAGAGCGCCCGCATCCAGCCGGCACTTTCCCAAAAGCACCATGAAACCGAAACCGTTCAATGCCGCCCGCGGGCCGGAGTATGTGGATCTGTTGCGCCAGTCCCGCCGGCGCGTGCAAAACCGGGCGATCCGTGCGGAGGCCCGGGAGCTGAGCGTGGAGGGCACCGCCCCGCGGAGCAGCGGAGGGAACCGCTTCCTCCTGGGCGTGGTGGGCCTGGGGCTGGTGGTGACCCTGGCCGGGTTGGTCTGGATCCTGCCCGCATGGCGGACCTCCAGGCAGGACGCCTCCGCAGGAGTGGGCGGCCAGGCTGCTTCCCGCGTGGCTCTCCTTTCCCCGGCGGACTGCGCGGACGGTTTTCTGAAAGCCACCAGCCAGGAGGAAAGGCTGCGTTTTATCCGCCTTCCGGAGCTGGCGGGCCCTGTCATGCAGCAGTTTTACGAATCAGGCCCCGGGGCCGTGGAAACGGTGGAGGAGCACAAGCCCATCCTGTCAGGGCAACTGGATCCCCCCGTGATGGGCCGGTCGTATTCCGTCAGCGGGCGGTTTCAGGTGGCCTTGCGGGACGGTGGCCAACGTTACCTCTACACCGTGGAGGAAAACGGGGAAACGAAAGTGGACTTCCATGTCTATGCCCGGCACACCGATCCCCCGTGGCCCGAGATCACCTCCGGCCGTGCGGTGGAGTCCAAGGTCAGGGTGTCCCTGTCACCCGGCGACTATTATCAGGCCCCCTTCGCCGACAGCGATGAATGGCTGGCGCTGCGGGCGACCCATCCCGACCTCCCCGCGGACCTGACCCTCTACCTCCGGCGCAGCGACACCAGCCTCACGCAACTAACCAACCTGCCCCCTGACAAAAGCCTGCGGTTTTTTCTGAAAATCGCCCCCATCGGAAACAGCTGGAGCCAGCGGCAATACGAGATCAAAGCCATCCTGTCCCCCGACTGGCTGGAACCCACCCCGGCTCCATGAACGGCACCTCTGCCTAATGGACCGGCCCCTGGAAGCGAGGAGGATGCAAAAGAGTGGTCCGCACAAAAGAGTGGTCCGCACAGTCCTCTGTGCGGTTTTCAGAGCACCGGCCGCAGCTGGATGGTGGCTTTTGGGATAGCCGGGGAGCTTGCTTTAGTTAGGTGTGTCCAAGTTTGATTTAGAGCATTTTAAATAATGCCGTAGCCGCCAAGCCTCTGCAACATCAGGCCCGGAGGGCCGGAATCTTTATAGCCACCGACATGCGAAAAATGATCGAGCTCCGGAGGAGCGGCCTATTCTTTCCCGATGTAGCCGGATGTCGCTCCTCCGGAGCTAAAATTTAACGGGTGACTATGGCTATAAAGATTTAACCCCTCCGGGGTCGGACGCTGGCTACGTCATTATTTAAAATGCTCCAAGGTTGATCGGAGGCAGCTCCAAGGGTGATCCAAGGCAGCTCCAAAGTTGCTGCTGCCGCACAGAGGATTGCCTTCGGCTCCCTGCGGGTGTGCGGACCACTCTGTCAGACCATTCCGGGCAGGCCGCTGGGGTTGCGTCATTCCATTTCTACTTCACTTCTAGGAAATTTCCTGGCGCGGATTTTCACGATATGACGGGCGGCCGGGCGGCAATCATTCCCGGGGCTTGGTCGAATGATCAACACACCCGTTGGCTATTTCGAAGCTGACCTGATACTGGCTAATGGGCAAAAACTTGGCGAGGTCCTGAAAAATGGATCCCTCAAAAAGCGTGCCAACGCCCCGCCATCAGTCAAAACGATTTACGTCTAACGATTCACCGGCTTGGGCCACTTGCTGGCCGGAATTTCACGGAAGGTCATCTTCCCGGAGCCGAAACCCGTCAAGCGAACAGTGAGGCGATGCTTTCCTTCTGTCGCGGCCCGCCGCATCCGCCTGACCATTCTGCAGGCGGGCCGCGACGGGAATTCGGCGTATTCGTTTCAGAAGCACGCCTCACACACCACTGCGGCGGCGACGGCGGAATGCCAGACAGCCGGCAAGGCCCACCAGTAAACTGCTGGAAACTTCCGGCACGGGAGTGAAATGGTAAGTTGCTTCCACGGTTCCGGATTTCAAAGTCTTGATGTCCGAACTGTTAAGCCCCCCTGCGGCGGCGAAGCCTTGCATCACTGTGTTGAAGTCATTCAAGGTCACAGTT
>JAQGPD010000353.1 GCA_028293305.1 Verrucomicrobiales bacterium
GTAGTCCGCTCAGTCCTCTGAGCGGTATTCAGCACATTGGTTTTTCAGAGCAATGGCCGGGGTCTTGGAAAACCGGATGGCTGGAAACCGCTCAGAGGACTGAGCGGACTACTCTATAGGCGGACTACTCTGTGGGCGGACTACGCTTTGAGCGGACTACGCTGTTAGTCCGGGGAGCTGCGGCCGGAGCCGAGGGTTAGTGGAGATCTTTGGGTGTCGATTTTGAAGACGGGGGTTTCCGCGGCGATGGGGATGCCGAGTTTTTCCATGCGCTCCTTGTCTTCTTTGCGGGGCGGGTTGAAGGCGAGGACGGGGAGGAGGGGGATGTCTTTTTCGCGCTCCTGATATTTTTTGGATTTGTCCTGCACGAGGAGCAGTCCGCCGACGCGGCCGCCGGGGCGCTCGCCGACGAGGATGTCGAGAGTGCTGCCGCGCTTGAGCTTGACCCATTTTCCCACAAAGGGCCGGTTGCCGCTGCCGGCGAAAACCGCGGAACCAAAGGGGGAGCGCACGGAGGGATCGGCCTGGCTGTCGTAGGAGCCGTCGAAGACCAATCGGTTATTCACATAGACGAGAAGGGCGTCGTCGAAGATCCCGGCGAAGCGCCAGTCGCCTTCGGTGGGAGGGTCGATGGTGCCGTGATAGTGCAGGAACCAGCCGCGGGGCTGGATTTCCTTGTCGGCCTGGAAAGCGCGGGGGCCTTCCTCGGCGGGGACGTTGGGGACGGCCAGCATGGTGTAGGACAGGGTGACCTTGGCGCGGTAAAAGTCGTTGAAGGCGTCTTTGCGGAACCGCTTTTCGGCGATTTCATAAAGCCGGGGGAAAAACTCCTCCACACCGCCATTGTATTCGCGGGACTTGCCGTCGCGGGTTTGCTTCATGTCATAGAGCGTGCCGGTGAGTCCGCCGGTGCCGGCGCTGCCGAAGATGGAAGGGACGCTGATGAAGCCGCCTCCGCTGCCGGGCCCGAAACCGGAGCCGACCCCCGTGCCGGTGCCGCTGCCCCGTCCGCCGCCGGACCCGGTGCCGCTGCCGGCCCCGAGCGCGCCGCCGGTCATGGCGGTGCTGACGGAGGTGGGACTTGGCAGGAGGGTGGAGCTCACATCCGGCAGGGCAATGGCGTCCGGGGAAAGCGCGCTGGAAACGATGCGCATGGCGGGGGTGCTTTGCCGGACGGCGCGCTGGCGTTGTTTTTCCTGACTTTTTTCCGCTCCACCCTGGCCGCCGCCTCCTCCGGGGAGAAAATCCACGGTTTCCGGCGGGGCGCTCAGCCGGCTGCTGACAAACCACACCAGGGCCAGAATGATGAGGGCCGCATGAAGGATGAGGCTGATGGTGAGGGAACCTCCGCCCAGCTTTTCCCAATAGGCGCTGAGCCAGGAGTGCGGGGAAGGAGGCGGGGGATCGGAGTCGAAGGCATCCGGGTCGGCGGGGGGCAT
Source organism: Verrucomicrobiales bacterium (assembly GCA_028293305.1). Taxonomy (GTDB): domain Bacteria; phylum Verrucomicrobiota; class Verrucomicrobiia; order Verrucomicrobiales; family V1-33; genus CAIZWU01. The sequence continues at coordinate 1,440 of JAQGPD010000353.1, forward strand.
GGGGGTGCGGGGGGATTTGGGGTTTAGGCGGGAAGCCCGGGGGTGCTTCCCGCCGGGGTGGAGACGATTGGCTGGGCCTCCGGCCTGGATATTTTTTCCATTTTCGCCTGGGCGGTCTTTCCGCTGGCATGATGGGTTTTTGCGGGGAATGGTTCCGGTTCCTCCCGCGACCCGTCCGGACACGTGCGGCGCGGCTCCCCCATTTTCCCATGTTTGTCGACAATATCAAAATCCACGCCCGCGCCGGCAATGGCGGCGACGGTTCCGCCCATTTTTACCGCGGCAAGTTCAATCCCCATGGCGGTCCCGATGGCGGCGACGGCGGCAAGGGCGCGGACATTGTCGTGCGCGTGGACAGCAACACGAGCAATCTGAAGGCGTTCTTTTTCAATCCGAAGGTCCACGCCCAGCACGGCGGACCGGGCACCGGCAGGCAATGTTATGGGAAGTCCGCGCCGGACCTCATCATCACCGTCCCGCCCGGCACGCTCATCTACCGCGACACCTCATGGACGGCAGAGGAACCCAATCCGACGGACCCCGGACCGCTGGATTTTGTGGCCCCGGAAGGCGGGGATTTTTTGATAGACAATGAGGAGATCGATGAGTCGGATATCTTCGAGCCGGGCTCGGATGAGGACGCCGCCGCGGAGGCCGCCAGCCGCAAGCGCACGCTGAAGCAGCGTCTGGACGAAGGCGTGGAGTTGGAACTGGTCGCGGACATGACCACGGTCGGCCAGGAGTTTATTTTGTGCAAAGGCGGCAAGGGCGGGAAAGGAAACGTCCATTTCAAAACCGCCACCCACCGCGCGCCGACGGAATTCACCCCCGGCATCAAGGGCGAGGAAGGCATGTTCTATTTTGAACTGCGCCAGATCGCGGACGCCGGCCTGGTCGGTTTCCCCAATGCAGGCAAAAGCTCATTGTTAGGAAAACTGAGCGCCGCCAAACCGAAGGTCGCGCCTTACCGGTTCACGACGCTGCACCCGATGGTGGGTGTGATCGAATACGAAGGTTATCAACGTGTTACGGTGGCGGACATTCCGGGGCTGATCGAAGGCGCGCATGAAAATGTGGGCCTTGGTTTCGAGTTCCTCCGCCACATTCTGCGCTGCCATCTTTTGTTATTCGTCGTGGACATGGCCGGCACGGAAGTGCGCGATCCCTGTGAGGACGTGGCCACGCTGCGCCAGGAAATTTCGTTATATGATCCGGTGCTGGCGAAACGCCCCTGGCTGGTGATCGCCAACAAAATGGACCTGCCGGAGGCGGCGGAGAATTTGAAGAACTTCAAGCAACGGTTCCCCAAAGTCAAAATCCTGCCCATTTCCGCGGAGACGGGTGAAGGCCTGGAAGCGGTGCGCAAGGAACTCTACAAACGGGTCCTCGCCAAACCTTCGGCGAAGGCCTGAGGTCCGGCTGGGGCCCGGGGTTCTGTTGGACATTGCCTCCGGTATTGATTGGCCATGAGCGGCGCCTTCCATTTCCTTGGGTTGCTGGGCGGGCGCGGAATGGTCTGGTATGACTGGATCTTCCTGGCCTGCGCGGCCGCCGTGGTTTTTCCTGACGAGATTTTGGATAAACTGTCGCAGAACACGAATCATTGTTTCGGGCGCGGAGCCAGTGTGCTTTTGGCGGTGGCGGGCCTGGCGGCGGCGGCGGGATTCACGGCGTGGCTGATGCCGGATCATCCGCGCGTGACATGGTGGCATGCGTTATTGAGCATCGGTGCCCTGGGCGTGGTCCGCGGGGTGCGCTGGGTGGTGAAAGGGTTTTTGGGAATGGACCGATGGTGAATGCGATGGAATGAACCACCCGACCCGATGGGACAAAGCGCGGATCGTGCGTCCGATGAAGAAATCCCGGAACCTAACTTTAACATTATATTCCAAACACCATGCTGATCGCGCTGAACAAACCTTACGATGTTCTCAGCCAGTTCCCGGCCGAGCAGCCCGGGCAACGGACGTTGTCGGAGTTCGGGATGCCGAAGGAGGTTTATCCGGTGGGGCGGCTGGACCGGGATTCCGAGGGGTTGCTGCTGCTGACGAATGAGCGTGCTTTGGTGGACCGGCTGCTGAATCCGAGACGTGGGCATCCGCGGACCTATCAGGTTTTGGTGGAGCGGGTGCCGGACGGCGAGGCCTTGGCAAAACTGGCGGGCGGAGTGCTTTTGGACGGGAAACCCACCCTGCCCTGCCGGGCCCGGATTTTGAATCCGGAGCCGGAACACGCGCCGCGGGTGCCTCCGGTCAGGGTGCGGAAGCAAATCGTGGATTGCTGGATCGAGCTGACCCTGACAGAAGGCCGGAACCGTCAGGTGCGCCGGATGACCGCCGCCGTGGGGCATCCGACGCTGCGTCTGGTGCGCACGGCGATCGGGCTGTTTTTGTTGGGAAATTTGCCGGTCGGGCAATGGCGGAAGCTGACGGCGGCGGAGCGGGAGGCGGTGCTGGCGGGATGAGGGTGCCGGTGGACAGGATGTCCAGCTTCCATTGGATCGTGCTGGATGGAACTGAGGATCGGAGGGTCAACATTTTGTTGACGCGGTTCCGCGGTCGGCGGGAAGACGTCAGTCTAACACGCAAACGGACGGTTGCGGTCTGTGGGTCGGGACGGATTGAACCTAACCGGAATTGCGCGTCATTCGGGGCGGTATCGAGGAATGCGGCGGGGGTGTCGTGGACAGGGCTTTGAGACAAGGCCGGGACGGACCTTGCTACGGTTACTTGACAGGGCTTTGAGACAAGGCCGGGACGGGCCTTGCTACGGTTACCTGACAGGGCTTTTAAACAAGGCCGGGACGGGCCTTGCTATGGTTACTTGATGAAGCGGATGACGAAGGGGTAGCGGTAGGGGACGCCTTCGCTGGTTTTGATGGTGGCGATGATGGTCATGACGATGGCGTAGATGCCGATGACGAACATGAGAGGCAGTCCGATGAGGCCGATGATCAGCCAACCGAGTAACACAAAGAACAGGAAGGAGGCCGCGAGGGCGATGGAGATGTTGATTTGGAAATTGATGGCTTCCTTTCCGTGATAGTTGGCGCTGGGGGATTTTTCCCGGAAGATGAGCCAAAAGACGAGAGGTCCGAGGACGTTGCCGATGCCGGGCATGAAGCAGCCGACGAATGCCAGGAGATGGCAAAACATGCCCATGGAACTTTCACTCAGAGGAGCGGCGGCGGGGTAGGTGTAGTGGGGCGTCGGGGGGATGGGCGGCGCGGAATGCGGGGTGTGGGGCGATTGATAGGGCGGCACGGGTGGAGCCTGCGCGGGAATGTCAGGAACTGGAGGAATGCCGGGGGAAGGCGGGACCGGGATGGCGCCGGGGGGGACGTTGGAGGCGCCTGGAGGAAGTGGTTCGTCGTTCATGATAGGGCCTTGGATGGAGGTGGATGGTGGCTGGCGGGAATGCAGGGGGATTTTGATTTCCCGTGTTTAATCTTAATCGGGACGCAGCGGGGTCGCCTACTTTTTCGGGGCGTTTTTGGAGCCGCTCAGGCTGGTAGGTGCCTCAGGATCAAGGTGGAACGCGAAGGCAGATAGAGGGAAAGCGCCGGGCCGCCCGGAGTGGGGAGGGTGTGGTGGCGTTGATAGGGGACGAGCCGGGCGTGGCCGGCGAAGCGGGTTTCGTCGGAGTCGAGAATCAGTTCCCAGGCGCCGGCGGGGGCGGGGATTTGATAGTCGGTGAAGCTGCGGGTGGGATTGAAATTGAAGACGATGAGAAGGGCGCCGCGTTGGATGGCGAGGAGTTGGTCGCTGACGTGGCTGTAGTGCTTCCACGGAGCAGCGGCGAAAATGGCGGGGTCGCCGAGAAGTGTCAGGATGGCGGCATCGAAGTCGCCGAGGGCGTGATATTTGAGTGCGGGATTGTCGCGGAGGGACCACTGGCGGCGGGCGTAGTGGCAGGACCAGTGATTGCCGGTGCGGGGGAAATCGACCCACTCGGGGTGACCGAATTCATTGCCGATGAAATTCAGATAGCCGTGCGCGGCGGTGGTCAGTGTTAGAAGGCGGGCGAGTTTCCAGAGGGCGATGCCGCGGTCCACGTGGGGATTCGTGGTGTGGAACGCCATGTCCGTGTAGATGGCGGCATCGAGGAGGCGGAAGATGAAGGTTTTTCCGCCGACGATGGCCTGGTCGTGGCTTTCGACATAACTGATGACTTTTTCCTCGGCGCGGCGGCTGGTGAGTTCGTGCCAGAGGGTTTCCACATTCCAGTCCTCGTCCGGGGTGTCGGAGCCGAGTTTTCCCCAGAGGTCGGGGACGCCCATGGCGAGGCGAAAGTCGAAGCCGGCGCCGCCTTCCTCCATGGGGGCGGCGAGGCCGGGCATGCCGGAGACGTCCTCGGCGATGGTTAGGGCGCCGGGGTTGAGGGAATGGATGAGTTGGTTGGCGAGGGCGAGGTAGGCGAGGGCGTCCTCGTCGATGCCGGGGTGGAAGTAGTCAGGATAGCCGGTGAAGGCTTTGCTGAGTCCATGGTCGAGATAGAGCATGGAGGTGATGCCATCGAAGCGGAATCCGTCGAGTTGATAGTCCTCGATCCAGAGGCGGCAGTTGGATAGGAGAAAGTGGAGGACCTGGGGCTTCGCGTAGTCGAAGCAGCGGCTGTCCCAGGCGGGGTGGTCGCCGCGGGGGCCCTCATGGAAATATTGATGGAGCGTGCCGTCGAAGCGGGAGAGTCCCTCGCGTTCGTTTTTGACGCTGTGGGAATGGATGAGGTCAATGATAACGGCTAGTCCGAGCCCGTGGGCGGCGTCCACGAGGTCCTTGAATTCCTCCGGCGTGCCGAAGCGGGAGCTGGGGGCGAAGAAGCTGCTGACATGATAGCCGAAGGAGCCGTAGTAGGGGTGCTCCAGGATGCCCATGATCTGGACGGCGTTGTAGCCGGCGGCGGCGATGCGGGGGAGGATGTTGTTTTTGAACTCGGTGTAGGTGCCGACTTTGGGTTCCTCCTGGGCCATGCCGATGTGGGCCTCGTAGATGAGCAGCGGGCGGGCGGAGGGGTCCGGGCGGGCGTGTTTCCAGACGTGGGGCGGGGCGTCGTGGACCTGGGCGGTGAACTCCAGTGTATTAGGATCCTGAACGACGCGTTGGGCCCAGGCGGGGATGCGGTCGCCGGAACCGCCGGGCCATTGGAGGTGTAGTCGGTAGTGCTGGCCGTGGGAGATGGCGTCGGCGGGAAGATGGAGTTCCCAATCACCGGCGGGGTTGATTTTTTGGCAGGAAAAAGCGGGGAGTTCCTGCCAGGAGGAGAAGTCGCCGACGAGTGTGAGGCTGGTGGCATTGGGCGCCCATTCGCGGAACGTCCAGCCCTGCGGCGTGCGGTGGAGGCCGTAGTGGAGGTGGCCGAGGGCGAAGTCCTCCAGAGTGACGGCGCCGTTGTTAGTGAGGCGGAGCAGGAGGTCGGCGGCCTTTTTTTCGCGGCGGTCGAGATCTGTCAGGTAAGGGGCCAGCCAGGCGTCATCGCGCAGGCGGGGCCAGTCCTTGGGGGCCCGGTGGGGGGACGGGGTGGTCTGGGACATGCGGTTAGGGGCCGGGGTGATGGGGTGGGTGCAGGCGGGTCGGCCGGGGACGGCGGAACCTGCGGGAATAGGGGGGCCGGGTGTCAGAGTTTGGCTTTTTTGCCGCCGGGGGCGCGGGCCGGGGTGCGGGGGCGCGGGGTGGGCGCGGGGGCGGCGGTTTCGGGTTGCTCATCGTCCACGAGGAGGGGGCGGTTGAGCATGGCCTCGTAGATTTCGAAGTAGCGGCGGGCGGTCTCGGCGTGGTTGAATTGTTGGAGGGACTCGCGCATGACGCGGCTGATGACGGCTTGTTTTTCCGCGGCGGGGCGGCGGTGGAAATCGAGGGCGCGGTCAATGCCCCAGCGGAGTCCGGCGGCGTCGAAGTAGTCGAAGACGAAGCCATTTCCGTGGGAGCCGTCGTGGTTCAAATGGTGGACGGTGTCGCGCAGGCCGCCGGTGTTATGGGCGATGGTCAGGGAGCCGTAGATGGGGGCGACCATTTGGGGGAGGCCGCAGGGCTCGAAGCGGCTGGGCATGAGGGTGAAGTCCGAGGCGGCGTAGGCGATGCGGGACAGGCTTTCGTTGAAGTTGCAGACGGTGACGCGTTTGTGGAGGGCGTGGTGCCTGACAATATCGTGGAAATGCCGCTGGTATTCGCCATTGGCGACGACGGCGAGCTGGAGGTTTTCGCCCTCGTAGTCGGCGAGGGTTTGATAGAGAATATCCGTTAACAGCTGCGGGCCTTTTTGCACCGGGTCCAGGCGGCTGGGCCAGAAAAGGAGCGGGGCGTTTTCGTCGCGGCGGAGTCCGGTTTTTTCCTGGAGGAGCCGTTTGGCGGCGCGTTTGCCCTCGAGGAAAGTGTCAGGATTATATTTGAGAGGAAGCGCCGGATCGGTGGAGGGATTGTAGGAATCGTCAGGGGCATTGAGGATGCCCACCGCGCAACCCGCGTCGCGTTTGTTGCGGATTTCGTAACGGACGGCGTCCGGGACGAAGTGGTGTTGGCCGTCCGCGACTTCATTCAGGAAGGAGGGGCTGACGGAATTGATATAGTGGGCCGCGAAAATGCCGGAGGCGAGGAGATCGACGGGGGCGCGGGGACGGGCGGTCTCGTAGTTGTGAGGGATGGTGGAATAGAACAGGTGATTCCAAAACTGCGCGGCGTCGATGCCGGAGCCCTCGATGCCTTCAAGGGTCATTTTTTCCGTGTGGATGTTATGAACCGTGAAGAGGGTGGGGATGCGGAAGCGGCGGGCGGCGGCGGGGATGAGGCCGGTCATCCAGTCGTTGCAGTGGATGAGGTCCGGGCGGACGCGGGGGATGATGTTGTTAAGAACCTCGCGTTGGAAGGCGAGGGCGATGCGCGGGTTTTCGCCGCCGTAGTTCGAATAGACGGAGTCGCGGTAATAAAAGATGCGGTCCTCGGCGAGGTGGATGCGTTCCTCCGGGAGGGCGCGGCGCATGGTTTCGAGTTCCTGGGCGACGATTTCAAAGACGTCGGTGTTGAACATTTGCCGGTAATTCGGCAGGGCGACGTGGACGTCCGCGCCGAGTTGGAAGAGTGCGGAAACGAGGGAGGCCGAGACGTCGGCGAGGCCGCCGGCCTTGGCGTGCATGCGCTGGGCCATGTTTCCCATGCCATCCGGCAAATAGGTGATTTCCGGGGTGACGATGAGGATGCGCGGTTTGCTCACAGGGACGGGAGGTAGGTGAGTGGTGGGGGGATGAAAGAGTATGGACGACGGATTGAGGGAAATACAGGGATTTCCGGCGGAGGATTTTCCGGCGCGCGCGGACGTGGTTAGAGGGCGCGGGCCGGAGGATGGACGGTGCTTTGCAGAAACGATGCCAGCCGTGGAAACGGGGGTGCGGAGGCGCGGAAAAAGACAGGTTTCACAGAGCCTGCGGAAACAGATCAGACCTATCTTTTTCCGTTTTCCGGGCCAAGCCCCTGCCCGGTCAGGCCGGCGCGCCGGCCCAGGTGATGAAGGGCGGGGAGACGCTGCGCCATTGGCTGCCGGAGGGGACGGCGCGGGCGGTCATGCCGAAGCGGCCGCTGGCGGGGCACGGGACGGTGAGGGTGTAGGTCACCCAGCCGCCGGTGTTTTCGGACGCCGGGGTCATGGCAAAAAACGCGGGTTTTCCGATCTGGCTTTGGGAATCCGCCGGGCCGTGGCAAAGTTCGACGGTGATCTCCCCGGGCGTCAGGCTGCCCAGGAAAACCGGGCAGGTGACCGTGAAGGTGTCGCCGGCGTGGAGTTGCGAGACCTCGCGGTCGCTTTGCGGCGTTTCCACGCGGACCTCGCTCCAGAGTTGGTCAAGCCGTTGACGCTGAGTGGTGAGCGCGAGGGCGGCCTTGGCTTCGTCGGCCATGAGGGAACGGTAATTCGCGGAAGCGGGGACGTAGAATTTCTCCGTGTATTCGTCCACCATGCGACGGCTGGTGAAAAAACCGGCGGCCATCTTGATGCTGTTTTTCATCATTGCGATCCACGCCATCGGGTCGCCGCCGCCGGGGCGGTCGTAGAACATGGGGGCGATGTCGTCCTCCAACAATTTGTAAAGCGCGGCGGACTCGACCTGGTCGGCGTATTCGTCGTCGTCGTATTCCTCGCCGCGGCCGATGGCGAATCCGCAGTCCGGGGCGTAGCCCTCGCACCACCAGCCGTCCAAAATCGATGCATTGAGAATGCCGTTCATGGCGGCCTTCATGCCGGAAGTGCCGCTGGCCTCCACGCGGCGGCGCGGTGTATTCAGCCAAATATCAACGCCTTGCACCAGGTAACGGGCGATGCGCATGTCGTAGTTTTCCAGGAAGAAGAACCGGCGGCGGATGCCGGGGCGCTTGGAGAATTCGACGACCTGGCGGATGAAATCCTTGCCGTGCTGGTCCGCCGGATGGGCCTTGCCGGCATAGATGAATTGCACGGGGCGCTGCGCGTGATTGATCAGCGCCTCCAGCCGGTCCGGGTCGCGGAGGAGCAATGTGGCGCGCTTATAACTGGCGGCGCGCCGGGCGAAACCGATGGTCAGGACTTCGGGGTCGAGGATGCCGCGGGCGTAGGACAGCTCGGCGCGGGTGGCATTGCGCTGGGTGAGTTGTTTTTCCATCGACTCGCGGGCGGAGCGGATCAGGCGGCTGCGGCCGAGCTCGTGGGCGCGCCAGATTTCCTCGTCCGGGATGTGGTCAATGCGGGCGCGCATTTTCGGATCGGACATGCGTTTTTCCCAATCGATCCCGATGTATTGTTGGAGCAGCGCGAGGATTTCCGGAGCCAGCCAGGTGGTGGCGTGCACGCCGTTGGTGACGTGGCGGATGGGCAACTCGTCGCGCACCTGATGGGGCCAGACGTGCTGCCACATGCGGCGCGCCACGTCGCCGTGCAATTCGCTGACGCCATTGGCAAAATGCGCGAAACGCAGGCCCAGGATGGTCATGGAAAGTGGCGCCGAACCGTCGCCGGGAGCGCGCCCGTAGTTGATGAAAAACCAGGGGTCGATCCCCGTGGAAGGCTGCAGCGCCTTCAGGTGCGACTCCACCAGATCCACCGGGAAGGTCTCATTCCCGGCCGCGACCGGCGTGTGCGTGGTGAAAACGGTGGCGCGGCTGGCGACCTCGTAGGCGGTGTTGAGGTCCAGGCCTTTGACTTTCGTCAGGAACTCCAGGCGGGCCAGGCTCAGGAAGGCAGCGTGGCCTTCGTTCAGGTGGCAGACTTCCGGCTCCAAGCCCATGGCAATCAACGAGCGGAAGCCGCCAATGGCCAGGAGCAGCTCCTGACGCAGCCGGTTTTCATGACCGCCGCCGTAAAGCCGGGCCGTGATTTCGCGGAATTCCGGCGGGTTTTTGGCGACATTGGTATCCAGCAAAATGAGGTTGATGCTGCCCACCTTCAGATTCCAAACCCGCGCATGCAGTTCTCCCTCAGGCAGTTGGATGCTCACCTCCACCAGGTCGCCCGAGGTGGTGCGCGCGCGCTTCATCGGCAGGTCCTGGATTTCGGAATCCGGGTAAATTTCCTGCTGCCAGCCGTCCTGATTCAACCGCTGCTCGAAGTATCCCTGATGATAAAAAAGTCCCACGCCGACCAGCGGCACCGCCAGATCCGAGGCGGCTTTCAAGTGGTCGCCGGCGAGGATGCCGAGGCCGCCGGAGTAGAGGCGGATGTTTTCGTTCAGGCCGAACTCCAAGGAAAAATAAGCGACCAGGCCGTGTTTCGGATCCGGATGGGGCGCGGTGCTTTCTTCAAACCAGTGCTGCAGTTTGGCGAGCTGCTTCAGGAATCCGGGGTCGTCCGCGATGGCTTCCAACGTGGTCTGCGGGACCTGGCGGAGGAAGATGAGAGGGTTTTGCGCCGACTCCCTCCATGCGGCGGGATCGATGCGGCGGAACAGCGTCAGGGCGTCCTGGTTCCAACACCACCAGGCGTTGCGCGCCAGGGTCTCCAGAAAGGCGAGGGATTCCGGAATGCAGGGGGCGACGTTGATGATTTGAACGTTGTTCATGAACGTAACCTGCAACTGATGGGCGCGGATTCAAGGCGGGGGTGGGGAAAGTGACAAGAACGGACTGTTATAGGCGGAGCGTCTTCGGATTTGAACCACGGCGGGGCGTGGATGTTCCAGACGATGGTGTCGAATCAGGTGATGGAATTCCGTATTTTCCGGGCTTCGGCGGCGGTCCGGGCGTGGCTCGGGGACAAAGGATGACTCTTGTGAGGCATAAGGGGTTGATATGAAGTTCTTTCCTCCTGGGCGCCCGCTTGCCGGAGGCGGCCCGGGTTGCAGTGGCATTAAATTTCATGCTCATCCGCGCATCAGCCATTGTGTTTTGATGCTGCGGGTTTTTATTGGAATTGTATCAACCCCCGCTTTTTTGCTATGACGTCCTCCTCCCTCTCCCTCAGTGCCGCCTCCGTGGCTTGTTTCGCCATGCTTTCCACCGCCGCCACCGTCGCGCGCGCTGGCGACTTCACCTCCACGCTTTTGAAGGGCGACGCTGATTCCGGCATCAACTCCGGTTTGGTTTACACCGCCAAAGCGGACTACAACGGCGGCTCCACCATCAACGGCGTGGCCTTCACCGACGGCGGCGCAACCGGCACCGGCTATGACCTCACCGGCGCCGCCGGCGGCTTCACCGGCTACACCAACACCGCCACCGGCAGCCTGAACGGAGCCCTTTCCAACTTCTTCTACACCAACACTCCCGACGGCAACGCCTCCCTCACCCTCAGCGGCCTCACCCCCGGCACCGCCTACGTCACCTCCTTTTATAACACCTCCTTCGGCGGCAACCGCTACGTGGACATCACCCCCAGCGACACCGGCTCCGCCTTCCGCTACAATCAGGACACCAACGTCACCGGCGCCGGCAGCGTCCTCCGCTACTCCTTCACCGCCACCGCCGCCACCCAGACCTTCGGCTTCGACCCCTTGTCCAACGGCGATTCCTTCCACCACTACATCCTCACCAATGCGGTGCGGAATGACTCCATCTTCTCCTACACCCACTTCACCCCGCTGACCCCCGTGGTGACGGAGCAAACCGGCTCCAACACCCCCTTCAGCCCCAGCAACACCGACCTCCTGCAGACCAACCTCGCAGGCATCGTCACCACCGGCAACCTCAGCCGTGAAGGCATCCTCGGCACCGCCGCCTCCCTGGCCAATGGCAATTTCTCCATCACCGGCGTCGGCGCCAACAACCCGGAACTCATCACCGGCGAAAACAATTCCTCCGTCACTTTCAATCTCGACACCTCCGTGAACACAGCCGGTTATGACGTGACGAGCATCTCCAGCTTCGGCGGATGGAATGACGCCGGCCGCGATGCCCAGCGTTATTCCCTCTACTTCTCCACCGTCGGCAGCGACGAATACACGCTCTACGGCCAGCTCGACCGCAACCCCGCCGGCGGCGCCCTCTCCGCCGTCCAAGCCACCTTCACCGGCCTCGCCACCAACGTGGACTCCGTGAAAGTCCTCTTCCTCGACGGCGTGGAAAATGGCTATGTCGGCTACGGCGAATTCGATGTCACCGGCACCGCCAGCATCCCCGAGCCCTCGGTCGGCAGCGCCCTCCTGGTCGCCAGCCTCGGACTCCTCGGCCGCCGCCGCCGCCGGAATGCCTGAGCAGCCCATGGCATTTGCCGCAAAATAATCCTCCAAAGGGGAAAGGCGCCACGGGTGCCTTTCCCTTTTTTGTTTGTTCAAACCAGGCCCTGCCTAACTGTCAGGACATCACTCCCCATCCGTCAGGAAAACCGTGCACAGCGCCATGCCCGCGGGCGCGGCGGTTTCCGTCAGCAGTTCATGCGCCCGGCCCGTCCGGAGGTTGGTGGCGGTCAACAGACGGTCCCGGGAAGTTGTGATGAGAATTTGATCCGGGGGCAGCGACATGCCTTCACCGGTGGCCTTCATCAGGGCTTCCTTGGCGGTCCAAAGTTGGAAAAAGCGCAAGGTGGAATCCGCTCCCTTCCGGATCCAGCGCCGCTCCTCCTCCAGAAAAAACTCCTCCGCGATCTCCATGGCCGGAAATGTGGAATCGATGGTCTCGATGTCCACACCCACCTGTCCGTGGGATGCCGTGGCCAGCACAATCCAGTCGCCCGAGTGCGACAGATTGAAGAACAGGCCAGGATGATCCGGAAGATGGGGCTTTCCACCTGGCAGCGCCTCCAGCCAAAGCCGGGCGGGCGGAATCCCCAACATCGCAGCCAATGTGCGCCTGACAAAAACGCGGCCGTTGATCCAGCGGTGCTGATCCCGCGGAAAATGAAACCGCTGAGCCCGGCCCTGCTCCTCCGGGGTCAGGACCTTCCATGAGTCCGCGGATGGAAGCCCGACGGTGGGATGAAGATGCAGGACGGGAGGGGACACAGGAAAAAGTCAGGTGGATTTGTAAAAACGAGCCCCGGGCTTCCCCTCCAGGGCCTCGCGCAACTGCGTGGCCAACACATCCGCATTCTCGGGATCAAAAAGCTCCAGGTGATTCCCCGGCACATCCCGGATCTCCACCGAACTCACCATCGGGCCCCATCCGTAGTCGGGCAACCGTTCGTATTTGTCATTTTCCGCCGTGGACCTCAACAGCACCAGAGGCCCCGCATAAGGCCGCACTTTATACTCATGCATCGCGTCCACATGGGTCTCCCGGACCTGATTGATGCGCAGCGATCCCGTCACCGCCGTGCCGGCATCCAACAGGCTCCTCACATGGGAGGAAACGGAGTCACGGTTCATCTTTCCTCTGATCCCAGAACCGATGCGGTCGCTCAGTCCCTTGATTTTGGAACTGAAATCCTGGCCGCCCTGACGCCAACCGGCCGCAAGCCGTTCTGTCAGGGAAAGCATCCTGACGCCAACTCCGGGATTCTCCGTGTCGAACATGATGAGCCGCTCCGTGGACTCGCCGGTGGCGCGCAGCTGCTGCGCCATTTCATAAGCCACCAATCCGCCAAAGGAATACCCGCCTATCCGATAGGGCCCGTCCGGCTGCACCGTCTGCATCAGCGTGATGAAATGGTGCGCGGTGGCCTCCACATTCTTGCGCGCCAACAGCCAGGCATCATCTGTCAGGGCCGGGGATTCGATGATATAGACGGAGGCGTCAGGCCCCAGTTTGGGCAGGAGGGACCGATAAAAAATCGCCCCGCCATCCCCGCCGTGGATGAGGAAAAGCGGCGTGCCGCCCAGTCCCTCCTGCAGGCAGGTCAGCGCGCTGCCGGCCGTGCGCAGCAGCGGGCTGGTGCGCGCGGTGTCGATGGCTTCGGAAAGCAGACCGAGCGTGGGCGATTTGAAAAGAACCCCCAACGGCAAGGTCACGGAGAAGTCCTGACGGATTTTCTGCATGAGCCGCAACGCGTTCAGCGAGGTGCCGCCGCTGGCGAAGAAGTCGGAGCCGACGCCGATGTGATTGCTGCCGATGATTTCCTGCCAAAGTCCGGCAATGTGCCGCTGCGTCTCCGTCTGCGGCGGCGTGAAATCCTCCGGCGTGACAATCGCGGTGGGATCCGGCGTGGGCAGCGCGGTATGATCCAGCTTTCCATTCGTGGTCAGCGGGAACCGGTCCAGATACAGAAAAGCCGTGGGCACCATGTAGTCCGGCAGCGTCTTCAAAAGATGCGCCCGCAGGTCCGCCGTGGTGGGCGGCGCGGATTTGTCAGAAGGAATCAGATAGGCAAACAACTTTTTGTCGCCCTGGCGATCCGTCCGCGCCAGCACCGCCGCCTGACGGATCTGCGCATGATGGGTCAGGGTGGATTCGATTTCCCCCAACTCGATCCGGACCCCGCGCATTTTCACCTGATGGTCGATGCGGCCCAGGTATACAATATCCAACAAAACACTCCCCGTCCCCGCCATGTCCCCATAGCATCCGTCCGCACTAACCGTAGAAAGGCCCGTACCGGCCTTGTCCCCGAAGCATCGGTCCACCCCACCCGTAGCAAGGCCCGTCCCGGCCTTGTCCTCAAAGCATCGGCCAAAAGCCGCAGGTGAAATATCGGATTGATAGGACGGATCCTCTCCGGCGGTGACGTTTTCCGGGGCTCCGCTCAAGGCCGGGCCGGGCCTTGCCACGGCGACGGATTTTGCGGCGGGGATAAAGCGCGCCAAATCGCCCGTCCTGTAAAGCCGGCCGATATTGGTCAGGTGATTCACCGGGAAGCGTTCCCCGGTCAGCTCCGGGCGGTTCAGATATCCCGTGGCCAGTCCGGCCCCGCCGACAAACATTTCCCCCGGCACGCCGATGGGCTGGGGCTCCAGGGTTTCCGGATGGAGAATGTAAAGTTGCAGGTCCGGGATGGGCACTCCGATAACAGATCCCCCGGCCGCGTCCGACCTGCGCAACGGCCGGTAGGTGACATGCACCGTGGTTTCCGTGATGCCATACATATTCACCAATTGCGGCGAGGAGTCGCCATGCAAATCGAACCATGGCGTGAGCGAAGCCATGTCCAAAGCCTCGCCGCCGAAAATGATATAACGAAGGCTGAGGGGCAGCGGACGGGGCGCGGACTGCTCCGCGTGAATCAGTTGGCGGAACGCGCTGGGCGTCTGGTTCAGCACGGTGACGCCCTCGGCGGAGAGCAGTTGGTAAAATTCGTCAGGACTGCGCGTTGTCAGGAAGGGGACCGTCAGCAACCGGCCGCCATAAAGCAGGGCGCCCCAGATCTCCCAGACACTGAAGTCAAAGGCGGTGGAATGGAAAAGGGTCCAGACATCCTCCTGACTGAATCCGAACCACGGCTCGGTGGCCAGCATGAGCCGGGAAACGTTATGATGCGTGACCATGCAGCCCTTCGGCTTGCCGGTGGAGCCGCTGGTGTAGATCACATAAGCCGTGTCGGCGGGCGTGACCGAAGTGACAGGATCAGTGTCCGGCTGGGCATTCAGCAAGTCCGCGGCGTCATCCAGATAAAGCGTTTCGCCCTGATGCGACGGGAGTTCCTTGGCCAGATGATGTTGTGTCAGGAGAACCCGGGCCCCCGCATCCTCCAGCATGAAGGCGAGACGGTCGGCGGGATAGGAGAGGTCGATGGGCAGGTAGGCCGCACCGGCTTTGAGAATGCCCAGCAGCGCCGCGATGAGGTCCGGACTCCGGTCCATGCACAGGCCGACCAGGGATCCGGGACCGATACTTTTTCCTATCAGAAGGTGGGCGATGCGGTTGGCCCGGCTGTTCAGTTCCTGATAGGACATTGAAATCCCGCCGCCATTCACCGCAGTGCGGCCGGCGTGGTGGCGGGCCTGTTTTTCAAACCAGTGATGCAGGCAGGGCGCGTCCGGGAAGTCGAGTTGCCGGTCATTGAACCCATGGATGAGGGAATGCCGCTGGGCCTCGTCCAGCATGGGCAGGCGGCGGATTTCCTGCTCCGGACCGGTCACGAGCGATTCTGTCAGGGTGATGAAATGCGACAGCCAGCGCGTGATGGTCTGCCGGGAAAACAAATCGCTCCGGTAGGCGCAGCGCAATTGCAGGCCGTCCGTGGATTGGAAGACGTAGAGGCTGAGGTCGAAGGAAAGGCGGCGCTTCGGATTTCCCACGGGAGTGCCGGTCAGCGGCCCGGCGGTGATGACCTCCGGCGCGGGCTCCAAAGAGAAAGTCGCGGCGACAAAACGTTGGCGGTCCTGACCGGAAAGGGACGGCAGGAAATCCAGGATTTCCCCCAGGGTGATGTTTTGGTGCTCCTGCGCGGACAGGGTCAGGGAACGGGTTTTTTGTGTCAGGGACAACGCCGTGTCCGCCGGATCGAGCGCGCTGCGGAGAGGCAGGAACTGGACGCAATGGCCGGTGAGGCCGGTCATGCCGGCATTCGGCTGGCCCGCCACAGGCATGCCGATCAGGAAGTCGGTCTGCCCTGACAAACGGTGCAGGAGAATTTGATAGACGCTGAGGAGCGCATGATAGGGCGTGATTTTCCGCGCCCGGCAAAAGGCCTTCAACCTCCCGGCCAGATCCGCCGGCAGGTGCGCGGACGCGGCTCCGGCGGTGTAGCCCGGACTTGCGTTGGCGGGGCCATCCGTGGGGAGAACCAATGGGGTGGGCAGGCTGCGGAATTGTTGGTTCCAATAACTCCGGTCCTCCGCGAATGCGCCGGAACGCCGCGCCGAGTGCTGCTGCAGGGCGTAGTCGGCGTAGCTCGGGGAAGGTGTCAGGAAAGCCCCGCCGGCACCGGTGGTGGCGGATTCCAGGGCAGCGGGGAATTCATGCACCAGCACTCCAAATGACCAGCCATCGCAGACAATGTGGTGCGCGGTGAAAATCAGTTCAGCGGTTTCCGGACCGGTGCGGACCAGCAGGAACCGATGCAACGGCCCCGCCTCAAGATCGAATGGCGTGAGAAATTCCTCCGCCCGGATGGCATCAAGGCGTTCCTCGGATTCAGCCGCGGTTCCCACATTTTCGGCCGCGCCGGAACCAACTGCGACGTGAGCGCCGAGCGATGTTTCGCGGAAGTTCACGGAGGCATCCGGATTGAAGCGCATGAGCTGGCCATCGGCGCTGAAGGTCGCGCGGAGGGAGTCGTGGCGCTGGACCAACGTTGTCAGCGCTTTGGTCAGGATTTCCGTATCAAGGGGTCCTGTCAGGCAGAGACTGAGGGATTCATGGCAGGCCAGCGCGGCATCGGCACTGAGTTGCGAGGCGATGAACATCTCCTGCTGGGCGGGAGTGGTCGGGGCTTCCAATGCAGCGAATTCGCCGTCGCCGGCCGATGCTCCTGGTTCCGCAGAGGAAACGGCCGGGAAAAATCCGCCCGCCTGGAGCGCCGCGATGGATTCGGAAAAAGCAGTCAGGATTTCTTCAATATCCTGAGCGGTGTGGGTGGTGCTGAGGAAGCCGGGACGACCTTCCCAAAGATGGATGCCGCGCAGGCGGAGATGATAGTAGAGCAGGCCGAAATACTTGAGGCCCGGGTCGGCGTTGAGCATCCACATGCTGCTGAAGCGGGTGGATTTGACAGGCACGCCGGTGGACTCGAACAAGGCATTGAGCCGGTCCACAAAGTCCTTGGTTTTCGCCTCGACCGCCTGTTGCAGCGTGGGGCCGATCTCCTTCAAGCGCAGCAGCACCGCGCGGGCGGCGGCCAGCGTCAGCGGATGGCGGATGAAGGTGCCGGCGAAAAAGGTGACGCCGACTTCCGGCATGGAATCATCGCCATATTGCCAGGCGCCGCCGTCGAGCGCATCCATGTATTTCCGTTGTCCGCAGATGACGCCCAGCGGCATGCCGCCGCCTATCACTTTGCCGTAGGTCACGAGGTCGGCTTCGATGCCGAAAAATTGTTGAGCCCCGCCCGGGCCGGTGCGGAAGCCCAGCACGACTTCATCAAAAACAAGCGCGGTGCCCGTTTCCCGCGTGATGGCGCGGAGCTTCCTGACAAAATCAATGGGAACCACATCCGGCCGGCGCGACATGACGGGCTCGACCAGAACGCAGGCGATGTCCTGACCAAAACGGTGCAGGATTTCCAGCGATTCCGGATTGTCATACTCCAGCACCAGGATGCTGGCCTGCGCGAGATCCGGAATGCCGGGGGCGATGGGGATGGACCGCAGCTCGCCGTTGATCACAAGAGGCCGTGCGAGGACTTCGTCGAAAATCCCATGATAACCACCCGCGAACATGGCGATGATATTCCGCCCGGAGATCGTGCGGCTGGTGCGGATGGCGGCCATGAGGGCTTCCGATCCAGTATTGCAAAAGGCGACGCGCTCCTGGCCGCTGAACTCGCGGATGAGGTGCGCGACCTCGCCGGCTAGCGGTGAGGTGGGGCCGATTTCAAAGCCTTTGTCGATTTGCTCGTGGAGGGCATCGGTGACGAACTTCGGGCGGTGGCCAAAGAATCCCAGCCCGAATCCGTGGACGACATCGATCCAACGGTTGCCATCCGTGTCCCAAAGGTAGGCGCCCTCGCTGCGGTCGGTGACGGCGGGGAAGACCATGTCCTTCCATAACAGATTGAAACCGGCGACGGCGCGGGGGTCGGCGAAGACTTCGCGGTGGTCCGCGGTGAAGGCTTTGGCTTTGGGATATTTGCCAGTGTAGCCGGCAATGAGTTCCGCCAAGTGGGCCTGCTGGGTTTCCGTCAGGCTGCCATCCTTGGTGCGCTCGATCGGCTTGAAGGGACCGAAAGCGATCTTTTTGCCATCGGTGCCTTTGAGGGTTTTGACCGGGACGGAGTAAGCGGAGGCGGCGGTGTTGGAAGCGGAGGGCGCGCTCTGGGTTAGGGTGCTGCGGAGGGCGCTGATTTGCTGCTCGATGATGGCGAGTCGGTCGGCGGTGCTGCCGGACGCGAGGCCGTCCCGGCCTTGAGCAGGGAATACGCCCGGTGCCGTTGACGCGATTGAATGATTGGCGGCATGGGTCAAAACCGGTGCTCCGCTCAAGGCCGGGACGGGCCTTGCTACGGTTAGGGGCTGGAACTTGTCAGGGGGCAATTCGGAGTCCAGCCAGGTGGCGAGATCGGTGATGCAGGCCTGGTCCTCCATCAGCTGACGGAAGGTGATTTTGAGGCCGAAGTGTTTTTTGAGGGAGTTTGAGGCGGACGTCAGGAAAAGGGAATCGAAGCCGAGGTCCAGGAACGAGGTGGCGGGATCGGCGGCGGTGGTGTCGATGCCGGAGATCTGGTGGAGCTGCGTCTGGAGTTCGGTGATAAGATACTCGCGGCGCGAGAAGGGAGCCCGGGCCTCCGGCCCGGGTGTTTCAGTCTCAATGCCAGCTGATGATAGCGCGGCTGGAGAGCTTGCTGGAGATTGGTTGTTGGCTTGAGACTCACGGGCCAGAGGCCCGTGCTCCCTTCCGTGCTCCCTTCCTTGGTCGTTTTGATCTCTTCCTTGGTCGTTTGTGGGAAGCTGGATCCAGGCTTCGCCTTCCCGGATGGTGCCGGGGGGGAGGATGGTGTCAGGGCAATAACGCTGGCGTTGGAAAGCGTAGCCGGGCAGGGAAAGGCGGAGGCGGCGGGTGTGGTGGTGGAAGGCGGCCCAGTCAAGAGTCAGGCCGGCGCACCAGGCTTTTCCGAGGGATTGGAGGAAGGTCTGTAGTTCGTTAGCGCCGGCGTCCTTGGCGGGCGGGAGAAGGGACAGCGATGTGGTCCCGGCGGCGGCGGGGTGTTGTTTGGCGAGGGGCGCCAGGGCGGTGCCGGGGCCAACCTCGAGGAAGACCGAAGGCCCAGCCTGACATAAAGTGGCAATACCATCCGCGAAGCGGACAGCGTGGCGGATGTGGCGGACGTAATAGTCAGGATCGGTGGCTTCGGCTTCGGTGATATAGTGGCCGGTCAGATTTGAAATGTAAGGAAGCTGCGGCGCGTGGAGCGTGATGTTGGCAAATGCGGCGCGAAAATCCTCCAGCG
Organism: Verrucomicrobiales bacterium; assembly: GCA_028293305.1. Taxonomy (GTDB): domain Bacteria; phylum Verrucomicrobiota; class Verrucomicrobiia; order Verrucomicrobiales; family V1-33; genus CAIZWU01. The sequence continues at coordinate 20,805 of JAQGPD010000353.1, forward strand.
CGGGCTCCATCATGCTGCTGTGGAAGGCGTGGCTGGTGTGTAGCTTGCGCGCGGAATGGCTGCCGGATTCCAATGTTAGAGTAAAGGCTTCGATGGCTTCCGTGGGCCCGGAAACAACCGTCAGGCCGGGGGCGTTGAGAGCGGCGATATCAAGTCCGGCGGGCAGCAATGGTTTTACTTCCGCTTCCGCCAGTCGGACGGCCAACATGGAACCTGGCGCCATGGCGGCCATGAGTTGACCTCGAAGCGACACGAGCTTGGCCGCGTCCTCCAGGGACATGACTCCGGCCAGGGTGGCGGCCACATATTCGCCGATGCTATGGCCCAGCATGGCGGAAGGGGTGATGCCAAAAGAAAGCAGGAGCTTGGCAAACGCATACTCCATGGCAAAAAGCGCGGGCTGGGTATAGCGGGTGTCGTTAAGGTCCGGACGACCAGATTCCACAGCAATGCCAGTGTCCGTAGCAATGCCACTGCCCGTAGCAAGGCCCGTCCCGGCCTTGTTTTCAGAGCATTGGCCGGCAGCATTCAAGGGATCCGACTGACGAGGCGGATACAAGCTAGCAGCCGGGGCATTTTCCGGGGCACTGCTCAAGGCCGGGACGGGCCTTGCTACGGGGTCTTGGCTAGTCGGGCCGGGATGGTTTGATCCCCGGACGGGCGTTGCCAGGGAAAAAAGCGCGGGGAGGTCGATACCGGCTTTGTCGAATTCCACGGCGCAGGCGTCGAAGGCTTCGCGGTAGGCGGGTTCGTGGGCGTGGAGTTCCAGGCCCATGCCAGGGTGCTGCGAACCCTGGCCGGGGAAAAGAAAAACGATAGGAGGCCGGACAGATTCGGTGTGTGTTAGCGGACCGGGGGTGCGCAGTTGGGCGATAGCGTCGACCAGGGAGCAAACGGCGACCGCCCGGCGGTGGGCGAAGGATTGGCGGCCGGTTTGGAGGGTCCAGGCGGTGTCGGCGAGGAGGGCGTGCGGGTCTTCAGTTTTTTCAGCTTTGAGATTTGAAAGGTTCCCGAGGTGATCGGCCAGGTTGGCGCAGGATTCTGTCAGGGCGTCCGGTGTTTTGGCGGATAGGACGAGGAGTTGGTGAGGGCGTGAGGGGCCATCCGAAGGCGGACAATATGGAGCTTCCTCTAGCACAACGTGGGCATTCGTGCCGCCCACGCCGAAGCTGCTGACACCGGCGCGGAGGGGATGGTCGCTGGTCCAGGGCCGCAATTTATCCACCACATAAAAGGGGCTGTCACCGAGGTTCAGCGCCGGATTGGGCCGCTGGAAATGCAGGGTGGGCGGCAGTTGGCGGTGATGGAGCGACAAAGTGGTTTTGATCAATCCGCCGATGCCGGCGGCGGCGTCCATGTGACCGGTATTGGACTTCAATGAGCCAAGTCCGCAGAAGTTTTTCCGTTCCGTGCCGAGGCGGAAGGCCTGGGTTAGGCCCGCGACTTCAATGGGGTCGCCGATGGGGGTGGCGGTGCCGTGTCCCTCGACGTAGGAAATGGTGTCAGGATCCACATTGGCCAGGGCCTGGGCCAGGGCGATGACTTCCGCGTGGCCGTCCACGCTGGGGGCGGTGAAACTGGCTTTCTCGCCGCCGTCGTTGTTCAAGGCGGCGCCTTTGATCACGGCCCAAATGTGGTCGCCGTCGCGCACGGCGTCGTCCAGACGTTTGAGGAGCACCACGCCCAGGCCATTGGAAAAAACCGTGCCGCGCGAGTCCGCATCGTATGGCCGGCAATGTCCGTCCGGTGAATAAAGGCTGCCCTCCTGGGCAGTGTAACCGCGGTGCTGCGGCCACTTCACACTGACACCACCGGCGAGGGCGGCGTCGCAGGCGAAGGATTGCAATGCCTGCACCGCCTGACAAACCGAGACGAGGGAGGTGGAGCACGCGGTGTAAATGTTGATAGCGGGGCCGCGGAGGTTCAGCTTGTAGGCGGTCCGGGTCGCCAGATAATCCTTTTCATTCGCGATCATCGTGCCCTCATAACCAAACTGGGCGCGCAGTTCCGCATTGGGCAGGATCTGGTGCTGGACCCACGAACTGTTGGACATGCCGGCATAAACGCCGATGGCGCCGGGATACCGCGCGGGATCGCAACCGGCGTCCTCCAGGGCGTGCCAGCAGGATTCAAGGAAGAGGCGCTGCTGGGGATCGATGACCTCGGCCTCGCGGGGATTGATGTTGAAAAACGCAGCGTCGAACCACTCCGGTTTTTCCAGCACGCCCCGGCGCGGGACGTAGTCGGGATCGAGTTTATTTTCCTCCGCGGGGATTTCTTCGAGGGGAATGGTGGAGATGGTTTCGCGGCCGGCGGTGAGGTTTTCCCAGAAAGCGGTCAGGGTTTCCGCGCCGGGGAAACGACCGGCCATGCCCACGATGGCTATGCCTTCAAGTGAAGCAGGCAGGCCGGCGGGGTCGGTTGGTTCGAGTTCGTGGTTAGGGTCTGGAAAGTGACTCATGGGAAAGTTTTCAGTTTTCGTTGTTTCGGTTTTTCAGAATGGGTGGCTTCTGAAAACGCTAGCGGCGGGCGGCGGCGGCGCGTTGAGCGGCGGCGCGGGCGGCCTGGGCGCGGGATTGGAGGGTGGATCCGCCGGTGGGGAGGGTGGCGTTGGGGGAAAGCGTGATGGCGGGCGCGGCGGGGGACAACCAGGCGGCGAGGGTGGCGATGGTGGGGTATTGAAAAAGGGCGGTGATGGGAAGCGGACGGGCAAGATCCTGACAGATCGCGGCATGCACGCGGAGCATGAGAAGCGAGTGGCCGCCAAGGTCGAAAAAGTTGTCAGCGGTGCTGAGGGACTGAAGGCCGAAGGCTCGTTGCCAGATGGCCGCCAGCCGGTGCTCCATGGCGGTGACCGGAGCTTTGGCATTGAGGGAGGCCGCGGCTGGCGGCGGCGCGATGGGGGAGCACCGCGGAGGCAGGGACAGACCGGCGAAGTGGCCGGCCAGGGGAGTCCGCGGCGAGCGGGAGAACGACAATAACAAGGCCGTGAAATCAGCCAGGATATCGCGCGCCCGGGCCGCGGAGCAGGCGGCTTCCTGGTGCACGAGCCGCAGTTCCCAGCCACCGGCGGACGGGGTGATGACGAGGGTCAGCGGGAAATTGGTGTGGATGGGGCCATTGAAATCCCCGAGTTCCGTGCGGGGCCCGAGCTTCGTCAGGGCGGGATCGATTTGATAGTTCTGGAATACCAGAATGCTGTCAAAAAGCCGGAAGCGCCACGGCACGTCCGAGCAATCCTGAATGCGCGGAAGCGGCGTGAATTGGTGGGCGGCGAGATCTGTCAGGTGACTGTGCACCGACCGCAAAAACGCCTCCGCCGGAGCGGCGGAATCGACATGCGAGCGCACGGGAAGATTGTTCACGAAAGGACCAACGATGCGGTCGGAGCCCGGCAAGTCGGCGGGGCGTCCGGAGAAAGCGGAGCCATGCACCACGTCGGGAGTTCCGGCGGCATGTGCCAGCAGGGCGGCCCATGCGGCTTGGACGAGGACCCCCAGCGTGATGCCGAGCCGACGCGCGGAAGTTGTCAGGGACTCCGCCGTTTCCGCGTCGAGGAGGGAGCGGACCTCGGCGGTGCGGCGGGCGGCGCGCGGTCCGGGAAGGCTGTCGGCGGGGATGGGCGTGGGGGATGCCATACCTGTCAGGGTGGCCTGCCAGAACGCATCGAAGGCGCCGGCGGGCTGGCGTTCCAGCCATGCCAGGAAATCACGATAGGGCCGTGGTGGAGGGAGATCGGTTTGCGCGCCGCCGGTCAGGGAGCGGTAAAGCGCGGCCACTTCGCCGAAGACGATAGGCCAGGACCATCCGTCGAGTTGCAGGTCCGGGACGGACCAGCAAAAGAAGTGATCCTCCGGAGCAATGCGGAGGAGGGTGAAGCGGCCGCAGGGAGCCTGGGTGAGCCCGTTCACGCGGGAGGCATCGGATGCCAGAAAACGTGTTATAGCTTCCGGCCCGGAGACTTCCTCAACGATGAATTCCGGCTCCGCCCGGCGGTGGACGACCATGACGGCGTGGGGCAGTCCGGCGCTGTGGAAGGTGGAGCGGAGGATGGTGTGGCGATGGACGACCTGAGTCCAGGCGGACTGGAGGGCGGCCGGATCAAGGGGGCCGTGGATGCGGCAGGTCCATTGGTCAAAGCCGGCGCCGGGTTTTGTCAGGGCGGCATTGTGGAAGAGCCGCTGCATGGGGGAGAGGCGGAGAATGTCTTCGGGAGGTGAGCCAGTAGCAAGGTCCGTCCCGGCCTTGTTGGCGGGGAATGCGCCAGTAGCAAGGCCCGTCCCGGCCTTGTTTGCGGGGAATGGGGGATGGACTATGGCCGGGGCTATGGCCGGGGCGCTGCTCAAGGCCGGGACGGGCCTTGCTACGGTTAGTAGATCGAGGTGGGGTTGGGCAAGGTGGGCGAGGGGGAAATCCGAGGGGGTGAAGCGGGGGGCGGGGAGCGTTAGGCAGTGGTGGATGACTTGTTTGAGAGCGGATAGGAAGGCATCGGAAAACGAAGTCAGGCTTTCGGGGGAGTGGACGGGGGCGGCGCTGGTGAACGTCGTTTCCAGGCGGCCGCGTAGGACCATGGCATTGATCTCGGTGGCGTGCGCGCGGGTGGCGTGCGGGCTGTGCCAGGGACCGGTCGATTCCTGGGCGAAGCTGAAAATCCGGCTCCCGGCGAGGAGCGCGTCGAATTGCCCGAGGTAATTGAATACGAGGCTTTGCGCTGCGGATGACGGTTTTCCGGCTGCGACGAATTGATGGCTGGCCCCGTTGTCGGGAATGGCGCGCAGGTATTCCTTGATGACGGGAATGGCTGATCCGGGGTCGGCGGATGGGATAGTTAGGTGGACGGGGAAAAGCGCGGTGAACCATCCGAGGGTGCGGTCCACGGGCAGGCCGGGCGCCAGGATTTCCTCGCGGCCGTGGCCTTCCAGGTGCAGGGACAACGATGGGTTTTTGTCAGGCGTTTTTCCCTCCGCACCAGCATGGCTGGCGATGGCGAGGGCGGTCAGGAGAAGATCGTTGATGCGGGTGCGGTAGGCGGCGGGCGCGCGGTTGAGGAGGTCGGTGGTGGCGGCTTCGTCGAGGATGACGGTGCGGCTGAAGCTATCCATTTCCCGGGTGACGGGAGCTTCCGGAACATCGGGCACACGGGACCAATACTCGAGGCTGCGCCCGGCTTCCGCGGAGGCGGGCCAGTGGCTGACTCGCCGGGCCCATTGCGGCCAGGAGGCGGTGGCGGCGGGCAGTTTCCGGTTTGTCAGGATGGATTCCAGATCCTCCAGCAAAATACGCCAGGAAACCCCATCGATGGCGAGGTGGTGCACGGCGATGCAAAGCCTGGCGGGGCCTGCGGCGGCGGTGAAAAGGGCGGCGCGGAGCAGCGGACCGTTTTGATAGTCCAGGGTGGTTTGCAGGAGCGCGCAATCCGCCTCGATGTCGTCCACGGTGGTGTGGACGGTGAGGAGAGCATGCGTTTCCGCAGGGGCGATGGAGGGGATCCAGGCGCCGGTTTCATCCTGACGGAAACGGAGCCGGAGGGCCGGATGGCGTTCAACCAGTTGCTGCAGGGCACGTTCCAGATTTTCCGAACCGATAACGGAATCGGGGGCGGTCAGGTTCAGGAGGAAGGACTGATTCCAATGATGGGATCCGGTCAGGTTTTGACGGAAGAACCAATGTTGGATGGGAGTCAGCGGGAAGGCGGCGGTGTCTTTCTCCGGGTCGGCGGCGGGGTTGGATTTCGCGTCGGGGATGGCTCCGGCGACCGCGGCCAGGGAAGTGATAGTGGGATGCTCGAAAAGCTGCCGGGGCGAGAGGGCGAGGCCGGCTTCGCGGGCGCGGGCGATGACCTGGATGGAGAGAATGGAGTCGCCTCCGATTTCAAAAAAGTTGTCAGAGGCGCTGATGCGGTCGAGGCGCAGGACGGCGGACCAGATGGAGGCGAGGGCTTGTTCCGGGGGGGTGGCGGGGGCTTGGAAAGGGCGGTCGGAGGCGGCGGTGTCGGAGGCGGGCGCGGGGAGGGCTTTGCGGTCCAGCTTGCCGTTGGGAGTGATAGGAAACGCCGGGAGGAAGACAAACGCGGCAGGGACCATGTAGTCAGGGACGCGGGTTTTCAGGTGGGCGCGGAGGTCGTCCGGGGAGGGCGGCGAGTTGTTATCGGCGGGAACCAGATAGGCGCAGAGGCGCTTGTCGCCGGGTCGGTCCTCGCGGGCGAGAACGGCGGATTCATGGATGCCGGGATGGGATGTCAGGATGTTTTCGATTTCGCCCAGCTCGATGCGGAAGCCGCGGATTTTAACCTGGTGGTCGATGCGGCCGAGGTATTCGATATCCAAAGTGACAAGTCCCGTGCCCGCAGCAAGTCCCGTGCCCTTAGCAAGGCCCGTGCCCGTAGCAAGGCCCGTCCCGGCCTTGTTCTCAGAGCAATGGCCGGATGCCGGAATGTTCAGGTCCGTGGAAGTGTTAGGATCCGCGGCGGGAAAGAGGGGGGTGTTAGGGCTGGAGGGGGGGGGTTCCGGGGCATGGGCCGGGGCATGGGCCGGGGCATGGGCCGGGGCGCTGGCCGGGGCATGGGCCGGGGCGCTGGCCGGGGCGCTGCTCAAGGCCGGGACGGGCCTTGCTACGGGAATGAACCGGGCGAGGTCGCCGGTTTTGTAGAGGCGGCCTTGGTTGGTCAGGTGGTTGGGGATGAAGCGGTCGGCGGTGAGTTCCGGGCGGTGGAGGTAGCCGGCGGCGAGGCCGTCTCCGCCGACATACATTTCCCCGGGGACGCCGATGGGGACGGGCTGTTGGTTGATAGGATCCAGGATGTAGAGCTGGAGATCCGGGATGGGCAGGCCGATGACCGAGCCGCGGTCCAGGTCCCCGGCGGAGAGGGGTCGGTAGGTGACATGGACGGTGGTTTCCGTGATGCCATACATATTGACCAGGACCGGCGATGAGTCGCCGTGGCGGTCGAACCAGGGCTTGAGGCTTTGCATTTCCAAGGCTTCGCCGCCGAAGATGACGCGGCGGAGGGACTGGGGCGGCAAGTCCGGGAAGGCGGAGCGGGCGAGGGGCTCGGCCTGGATGAGCTGGCGGAAGGCGCTGGGGGTTTGGTTGAGAATGGTGACTTTTTCCTCACAAAGCAGTTTGAAAAAGTCGTCAGGACTGCGGGTGGTCAACCACGGCACCACGACGAGGCGGCCGCCATATAACAAGGCGCCCCAGAGTTCCCAGACGCTGAAATCGAAGGCCGTGGAGTGGAAGAGCGTCCAGACATCCGAGGCATCAAAACCGAACCAGGGCTCGGTGGCTTTCATGAGGCGGACCACGTTGCGGTGGGTGATGCGGCAGCCTTTGGGAAGGCCGGTGGAGCCGCTGGTGTATAT
>JAQGPD010000364.1 GCA_028293305.1 Verrucomicrobiales bacterium
CAAAAATCAAATGGATAGTATCGTCCTCCGTCGCGCCCGCCGGTTTCCTCCCCATAAAATTCACTTTAAGAATTCCGTCATCAATGCCATTTTATGGCGTGTGATAAAAGGCGCGGTGCCGGACGCGGGTTTTTTGCGAACCTGAATAATCCGACGACCGGCTCCGTCATAACAGCGGCGGCTTTCCGTCATCCCAGAAAACAAAACTAATGAAATCCATATTCGTCAAACTGTCTGTTCTTGCTCTGGCTCTTTCCGGCGTGTCCTGCGCCTCCGGCCCCAACGCTCAAACCGGCGCGGTCGTCGGCGGTCTTGGCGGCGCTGCCCTCGGCGGCATCATCGGCCACCAAAGCGGCCGCGGTCTGGAAGGTGCCGCCATCGGTGGCGCCCTCGGAGCCGTCGGCGGAAATGCCGTCGGCAACGCCCAGGACCAACGCAACTACAACAACTACTACCGCCCGCAGCCCCGCCCCTACTACGGCTACTAAGCCCAGGGACCCAGCCTCCGGGACGCGTCCGGCCTAACTGGTGCCTGGTCACCGCCAACGCTCCATCCAAAAATTCATCGCCCGTGCCGGCTCCCCGGCACGGGTTTTTTGTTATCATCCTCCACTCCGCCACCCTTCCACCCTCGCCGTCTTATACCAATTCCAGTTGGAAATCGGTATATTTTGGACGCTCTTTCCGGCGTCCACACGCGGCAGCAAGGCTGTAACCTGCTAGTCCGTGCGATAAATCCAACGGCAAGGATGGCGTTCCGGATGTTGCGCGGCGCTCCCGGCCGCAGCCAAACAGTCTACCCTCCGTGACCACTTCGCGGTCAGTTCCTTTGGTGGCCACAGGCAGCCGCCCATGCTCCGCAAAACCGAGGCGGCCGGGGCGCCTTGCAAAGTCGCGGTCCTTTGGTCCTGGAGGCCCGTAAAAGGGACCGCGACTTTGAAAGTCGCCCCGGAGCATCGGCAGTTCCCCGACCACCCCCAAAGGAAATCACGCACGGCACGGACTGGAGCTTAATTACTACGTTCACGTGAGAAATACCGCCCATGCTCCGCAAAACCGAGGCGGCCGGGGCGACTTACAAAGTCGCGGTCCTTTGGTCCCGGAAGCCCGTAAAGAGGACCGCGACTTTGGAAGTCGCCCCGGAGCATCAGCAGTTCCCCGACCATCCCAAAAAAAATCACGCACGGCACGGACTGGAGCTTAATTACTACGTTCACGTGGGAAATACCGCCGATGCTCCGCAAAACCGAGGCGGCCGGGGCGACTTACAAAGTCGCGGTCCTTTGGTCCTGGAGGCCCGTAAAAGGGACCGCGACTTTGAAAGTCGCCCCGGAGCATCGGCAGTTCCCCGACCACCCCAAAAGGAAATCACGCACGGCACGGACTGGAGCTTAATTACCACGTTCACGTGAGAAATACCGCCGATGCTCCGCAAAACCGAGGCGGCCGGGGCGACTTGCAAAGTCGCGGTCCTTTGGTCCCGGAGGCCCGTAAAGAGGACCGCGACTTTGGAAGTCGCCCCGGAGCATCGGCGGTTCCCCGACCATCCCAAAAGAAAAGCACGCACGACACGGGATGCGGCTTATCCAATTTCGGTTCGAAATCGGTATATTTTGGACGCACTTTTCCGGCGTCACCACGCGGAGCAAGGCTGCACCTGTTAGTCCGTGGGATAAATCCCCCGGCTAACTTCCGTGACCGCGACGAGGTCGGTTGCTTTCGTGGCCACAGGCAGCCTCCCAATCTGAAAGATTGTGGGGTGACGGCTTTGCCAAAATACCGATATCTTTGTGGAATTGGTGTTAAAGTTAGCTCAAAAGAATTCGATTGGTAGCCAAAAAAAAGAAACACACGGGCCAGAGGCCCGTGCTCCCTTCCCGTGCTCCCTTCCCATGCCCCCATCGACCTAACGCCCATGCTTCCCGCCGGTCGGCTTCCCGGCCCGCTTTTGCGCGACCTGGCGCTTCCGCGGCGCACGCTTGCCGTCCGGTTTCTTAAAGGCCGGCCGCTTCGCCGCCGTTTTTTTACTGGCCGGTCTGCCCGATTTACCGCCACTTGCACCGGCACTTGAGCTTGATCTCGAACCCGCACCCGCACCCGCCCCGGAGGAACGCGCCACCGCGCCCCGGCTGCTCCTCTTTCCACCACCCGCGTGTCCAGTGTCCGGCCGCTTGCTGCCCGCCGCTCCACGCGACGGCGTCCTGACAACACCACCGCTCCTGGCCTTCGATTTCACTTTGGCCTCATCCCCGCCGCCCGCCCCGCTCGCGCCCGAGCCGGAACCTGCGCCCGCGCCCGCGCCGGCCCCCGCGGGTTCACTGCGGCTCTGCAGGGACCGCTCCGCCGAAATCCGGCGCTGCGCTTCCTTCAGTTTTTCCTTCTTCCCGGTCTCAAGATCCTCCTTCCGCCGACCCTGACGTCCGCCGGTCCCGCGCGTGGCGGGTTTCCACAAATCCTTCACATTCCCCTGACGTTTTTCGCGCGCCCTGACATCAAACCGGATTGGCAAGCCATCATACTTCATGCTGGCCCGCACCGTATTTTCCAAATAGCGCCGATACGTATGCGTCATCAAATCCTCGTGATTCACAAACAAAACCACCCGCGGCGCCATGATCGGACGGCTCATTTCCTCACGCGCCAGGGTCGCATACAAAAGTTTGAACCGCCGCCCACGCACATGCGGCGGCGGGGTGCGCTCGATCGCTTCCTGCAGCAAGCGGTTGAATTGCCCCGTGGACATCCCGTTGTCACTGGCCTGCTTCACCTGATCGATCGCCGAGAAAACCTTGTGCAGGTTTTTCCCATCCTTCGCGGACACCGCCACCAAGGGCGCGTAGTGCAGGAAAAACAACTCCCGCCTGACATGTTCCTCCAGCTCCTCCAGACGCGCCTTCATCTGGCCGTCCGGATGATAGAGGTCGAATTTGTTAGCCACAATGATGCACGGCTTGTTCTCCTCCACGATGGTGCCCGCGATTTTCCGTTCCTGCTCGGTCACCCCGCGCGAGGCATCGATCACCAGCACGGAAATATCCGCACGCCGGATGCTGCGCTCACTCCGGGCCACGCTGTAGGCCTCCACACTGGTGTCGATCTTCGCTTTTTTCCGGATGCCCGCCGTATCGATCATCAAAAACGGCTGCCCTTTATGCACATATAAACTGTCAATGGAATCCCGCGTCGTGCCCGCCACCGCGCTGACAATCGCCCGCTCCGTGCCCAAAATCGCATTGAACAAGGATGATTTCCCCACATTCGGCCGGCCGATGATCGCCATCCGCACCGCTTGGTCCTCATCCATTTCCGCCGTCCCGTCCTCCGCCACTTCCACCAATTCCTCCACAACCGGAGGCGGCACCGCGCGCTCCATCATTTTGATGAGATTTTCAATGCCACGCCCATGCTCCGCACTGAAGGCCTGCACCATCTTGAAGCCCAGGCTCCCGAAGTCCGCCGTATTCAGGTCATGCTTCGGATCATCCGCTTTATTCAGTCCCAAAATCACCGGCTTGCCCTGACGCCGCAGCAGCTCGGCCACGGATTGGTCGATCGGGTGCATGCCTGAAAGCGCATCCACCACAAACAAAATCGCATCCGCCGCGGCAATCGCGATCTCGGCCTCGATCCGGACCATATCCCCGAAATCATCATTCAGCGTGGCCCCGATCCCGCCTGTATCCATCACCTGCAACGGAAAGGAGGAATCCTTCACCGGCGCCATCAAGCGGTCGCGCGTCACCCCCGGCATATCGTGCACGATGGCGATCCGGCGACCCGCAAGGCGGTTGAAAAGGGCGCTCTTGCCCACATTGGGACGGCCGACAATGGCGACGATCCGATCCTTGTTGCGTGAAACCTTCATATATAGCTTTTGAAATTGGGGGAATCAGTCCCATCCACCCGGAACCCCCCCAACGCAAGGCCCCTTCTTCCCCAGCGCGCCCCGCCCCAAAGTAGTCCGAAAAGTAGTCCGCTCAGTCCTCTGAGCGGCTACTCAAAGCCAAGGCGCATCCTGACAACAGCCACGTCCTTTCCAATGCCGGAAACACCCCGCCCCGCCCCGCCCCGACTCCCTTCCCCGACTCCCGAATCCCGCCCCTCCCGACGCCCGCCGTCCCCGCCCCGCAGTCCCTCAATGCAGCAGCAGCACGCCCATGGTGAAAAAAACCACCACATGCAACCACACCGCCACCACCTGCATGCGGGAGTAGCCCCGCGCCCCGCGGCTCTCGCTGGGAATGCTGGGATCCACTCCCAGCAATCGCTCGAAATTCCGATAAAGATACCATCCGGCCCCCAGGCTCGCCACAAGGCCAAACCCGCAAAAAATCCGGAATATCAAAAAAGCGCTGTCGCGCAGACTGGGATCGTTCATACCCATCCTTCGCCCCGCTCCCTAGGCAGCGACAGATACAGATGCCTATTTTCCGCACCGGCACAGATCCAGCACAGTCCCAACACAGATCCTTCCGCCGCCGCCCCTCCCGAGCCGCCCTCCAACTGTGCCTGGCGAAGCCCGCCAAAGCTGTTATGCTTCCTACATGCCTTCCGCCGCTCCCGCTCCGCTGTATCTGACCCTGGCAGACAAAATCGAAGCCCTCATCCGCGCCTCGGCCTTCCGCGGCGGCGAGCGCATCCCCTCCGTGCGCACCATGGGCCGCCAACAAAGCGTCAGCATTGCCACCGTGCTTCAGGCCTACCGAATTCTTGAGGACCGGCACCTCATCGAGTCCCGGCCAAAGTCGGGATACTTCGTCCAACTCCGCCCGGCCGATGCCCAGCCCACGGATCTCTATCAAAGACGCCGCATTCAATCCCGCAGCCTGGCCAAATTCCCGCCCCTCATGTCCCTCGTCCACGATGTGGTGGACCCCGGCTTCATCCCCCTGGGGGGCGCCCATCCCAGCGCCGCCCTGCTCCCCACGCGCAAGCTTGCCAGCCTCATGGCCTCCATCGCGCGGCTGCATCCCCAGGACCCCGTCACCTGCGACCCCGCCCCCGGATGCGCCAGGCTGCGGACGGAACTCAGCCGCCGCTCGCTCGACTGGGGATGCCACCTGACGCCTGACGATTTCCTCATCACCAACGGCGCGACCGAAGCTCTGTTCCTCGCGCTCAGCGCCGTCACGCGCCACGGCGATACCGTCATGGTGGAGTCCCCCACGCACTACGGCATTCTGAATGCCCTCAGCCAACTCCACCTCAACGCCGTCGCCATCCCTTCCAGTCCGCCCCAGGGCATGGATCTCGACGCCGCCGCCAAAGTCCTCGCCCGCGAAAAAATCGCCGCCATTGTCGTGGTGCCGAATTTCAACAACCCACTCGGCGGCCGACTCCCGGATTCCGCCCGCCAGCGCCTCGCCACCCTGGCCGCCATGAAGGACGTTCCCCTCATCGAGGACGATGTTTACGGCGATCTCTATTTTGAGGGCACCCGCCCGTCCTGTCTGAAATCGCTGGACCGCACGGGGAATATCCTCCTCTGCGGCTCCTTTTCAAAGACCCTCGCCCCGGGCTACCGCGTCGGTTATCTGGCCGCCGGCCGGCATCACGACAGGATCATTCCTCTCAAAACCGCGCTCAATTACGGCAATCCGCCCCTGCCCGCCCTGACTATTGCCGAGTTCCTCCGCACGGGCGGCTATGAACACCACCTGGCAAAACTTCGACGCACCTTCCACACCCAAATCCAACAAACCCGCGCCGCCCTCCTCGAAGTGCTTCCTGACAAAACCCGCGTCAGCCAGCCTCAGGGCGGATTCTTCCTCTGGCTGCAACTCCCCGCCTCCGTGGACGCCATGCAGCTCTTCCACGATGCCCGCCGTTCCCAACTCAACATCGCGCCAGGCCATCTGTTCTCGCCGGACGCCGAATTCAATAACCACCTCCGCATCAGTTGCACCCACCCCTGGACCGACCGCATCGCCCACGGCATAAAGCACCTCGGAAAACTCGTCGCCCAACAAATGCGCGGCACGTTCTCGAAAAAATAAAATCAACCAGCCTGCGGTTTTATAACAGTTGCCGGACCGGAACCGCCATCCCGCGCCCTCCGAAAAATAACACTTGGAAAATTGCGAATCCGGTATTACGATTTTCCCAGAACCTCATACGCAACAAATCCGGCATGCCTGCAACCAAATCCCGCGCCCCCTCCCGGCCCGCTTCTCCGCCGGGTGCGAAATCCATCCCGGATCCCATCCAGCGCATGAGCGTGACCATCCCCCAAAGCCTCCTGGAGTCGCTGGACCGGCTGGTCGTGGAGCGGGGATTCGAGAACCGCTCGCAGGCAGTCGCGGATTTAATCCATGACGGCATCACGGACTACCGCCAGGACACGGGGAACGAAATCATGGCCGGGTCCATCACGCTATTTTACGACCAGACCAAAAACAACCTTCTGACACAAATGGCGGAGCTGCAGAGGCGGCACGTCTCGGAGGTGATTTCCTCGCTCCATGTCCAGCTGGAGCGGAATTTTATGATGGAAGTGATTTTAGTTCAGGGTCCGGCACAGAAACTGAAGCACATCACGGACGCCCTCGTCGCCTGCAAAGGAGTCAAGGCCGGCAAGCTGACCCTCACATCCACCCTGCTTCCCCCACTTCACGACAAACCCCGCCGCTCCCCCAAATCGAAACCCCGCCCATGAACCCATCCGCCCCTCCTCCGTCCCATCCCATCCGGATCCGCGGCGGCCACTACTGGTCCATGGTGCTGCCCCGCCACACCGTTCTCCGCCTGACCGATCCATTCGGAGGAGCCAATGCGGCGGCTCTTTTCTACAACGCCGACCAACCCACGGAACGTTACAATATGCCGGACACGCTGAAGGCCCAGCACACCGCCAAGCTCAGCGCCGGCCATGTGTTATATTCCGACATGGGACGCATCCTCTGCTCCATCACCGAGGACTCGACCGGCTGGCACGATCCCGTCGCCGGTCACAGCAACGCGGCCTCCGTGGAAGCGAAATACGGCGCCGGATCCTATCAGGACTTAAGAAATGACTGGTATCGGAACAGCCACGATCTTTTCCTCGTTGAACTGGGAAAACACGGTCTGGGACAACGCGACCTCGTTCCCAACGTGAACTTTTTCAGCAAAGTATCCGTCAACCCGGA
>JAQGPD010000382.1 GCA_028293305.1 Verrucomicrobiales bacterium
CGTCGCGGTAGGTGGGTTGCACGCGGGCGGTGGCGGCGGGGTTGTTGAAGGACAGGGTTTCCGCGTTCCAGGTCAGCTTTTCCTTCGGGTGGCGGACAGCGATGGTGCCCAGGAGGGTGGCCTCCGCGAGATAGCCGGCGTATTCAAAACCGCCGGTGGTTTTCCCTTCCCCGAGGCAGGCGTTGACGAAGGAGCTGTAGTGCTCCTGGGGATTTCCCGGCACGGCGGGGCGGCGTGCGGCGCGGTCTTTTTCCAGGGGAAGCAGATAGGGACGGCCACCGTAATGCACCAGCATGAGGGAGGCATCCGTGCCGACAAAAAGCGCGCCATTCGGCGGAACCTGGCGGTCTTTGAAAACCTCCATCGCCGCGCCTTCGGGTTTGTGTCCGCCATCCGACCAAAAGATAGGCAAGGTGCCGCCTTCTGTCAGGGAGTTGCCAGGAAAATCATAACGGATCGTCTCCCAGTCCGGCCAGGAATCCCGGAATCGCTCCGGCGTGTTCAGCCAGGCTTCCTCGGCGGCGGTGCCTTCGACCGAGACGGGCGAGGTGAGGCCCAGCGCTTTGAAGGGGGTGTCCATGATGTGACATCCGAAATCTCCGATGGCGCCGCCGCCGAAGTCCTGCCAACCGCGCCAGTTGAAAGGATGATAGATGGCGTCCTTGTAAGGCCGCGCCGGCGCCACTCCCAGCCATTGGTCCCAGTCCAGTCCTTCCGGCACGGGATCGGTGCCTCCGGGCCGGATGGCCTGGGGGAATTTGGCCCCGGTCCAGCAATGAATTTCACGCACTTTTCCAATCGCGCCCTCACGGATCATGGCCGCCGCGCTGCGGTATTCGCTGCTGCTTTGGATTTGATTTCCCATCTGCGTGACGACGCCGGCCCTGGCTGCTTCCAGCCTGAGCGCGCGGGCCTCGCCGACGGTTCGAGTCAGGGGCTTCTGACAATAAACATGTTTTTTCAGACGCAGGGCCGTCATGGCGATCGACGCATGCATGTGGTCGGGAACGGAGACATTCACGCTGTCGATCCGGCCGGCTTCCTTGGCGAACATTTCCCGCCAATCCTTGTAGATCACGGCATTGGGAAAAAGCTTCTTCGCGGCCTCATGGTTCCTGACATCGACCTCCGCGATGGCCACCAAATCGACGCGGCCATTTTCCATGATGGCTTCGATATCACTGGCTCCTTTTCCGGTGATTCCGATGGCGGCATGCGCCAGTTTCTTGGAGGGCCCCTGGGCGCGGAGTCCGGAGGGAAGGATGAAAGGAACCGCCAGGGCGGTGGTGGAGAGAAAGCGACGGCGGGAAAAACTCATGGTGGTGAACAACAAAGGAAGCCCCACAAAAACGCGGATCATTTCCCCGCCTTTCCAGCTAATTCCGGAACGGACCCTTGTGTGGGCTTTTCGTATCGGGATTGATTTGAATTTGGTCGGTTAGGCGCGGCAGCCCGGGGTTTCACGGGATCGCGGATTTTTTTCTGGTATAAATACGTTTGGAGAGCGTTAATATGAAGTGTTGGCCGGCTGTCCGCCGGTCCCGCCCCACCTATCCAATCCAACCAAGGAACACCTCATGAAATTCATCACCGCCCTCCTCGCCACCCTTTTCCTCGCCGGCGCCGCCATGGCCGAGACTAACAAAAAATGCCCCGTGTCCGGCAAGGACGTGGATGCCGCCGTCACTTCCGATGTGAAGGTGAAGGTCGGTTTCTGCTGCGCCAAGTGTCAGGGCAAGTTCGAAGCGGATCCCAAACAGCAGACGGATGCCGTCAAAAAATACGCCGGCTCCACCGAATCCCCCGTGAACAAAAAGTGCCCCGTCAGCAACAAGGACGTCGTTGAAGCCAATGTTTCCACCGCTTCCATGACGGTCGGTTTTTGCTGCGAAAAATGCAAAGCGACCTTCGATGCCGACCCCAAGAAATACATCGGCAAGGTGAAGTAAGCATGGCTCTGGTCCTGACAGACCGGGAATTGCTTCTTCTTCTTCTTCTTCTTCTTCTTCTTGTTATTGTTATTGTTATTGTTTTTTAAAGCGAAAAGGCTGCCCTGTGATGGGGCAGCCGTTTTTTTGGTTTTGGTGGGGGGCTTTTGAAAGGACGGAAGGGACAAAAAAGACGAAAGGGACGAAATGGACGAAATGGACGACAGGGACGGATAGGGCTCAGGTCGCGGATGACGCTTTTTCCGATGCTGGACTCAGTTTCCGCCCGGGCCCGGGTTCAGCAGATTGCGGAGCACGGCCTCTATTCCGCGCACGCCTTCCAGAAAGCGGGGGTAGTCGATGCGGTCGGGCGTGTCACCGGGTTTTCCGTGATTGGGATCGCGGAGGGAGCCCGTGTCAGTGACGCGGAGGACCGACAGACCGGCGGCATCGAAGGTGCGGGCGGATTCCGTGCCCAGCAGGGCGGGCAAGGACGGGGAGGCCTCCGTTTCGACCGGCAGCTTGGTGGCCGTCACAAAAATCGCGCCGAGTTTGGACAATTGGGCGGAAGCCAGGGCATTGGCGATCAATGCGAGGAAATTGCCCTCCGCGGGAAATGGCGCGGCGGGTCCGGCGGGGG
>JAQGPD010000235.1 GCA_028293305.1 Verrucomicrobiales bacterium
GGCTCAAGGTGCTTTATTTTGACGGCTCGGGTTTATGGCTCCTGACCAAACGACTGGACCGGGGGACCTTCAGTTGGCCGCGCCACGTGGATGGCGGGGCATCGCGCATTGTGCTGGCTCCGGAGGCCTTCGCGATGCTGACCGACGGCCTTGATATGAACCAGGCGACGATGCGGCCATGGTATGACCGCGAATAGAAAAAAGAGGCGGCCTGTTTGATAAATCGAGGGAGGGGAAAAGCGTTATGGAGGCATCCTCTTTTTGCCTGATGATGACGCCCCCGGAAGCCCGCCTGACTGAACAACAGGAGGCGGTATGCAAATTGCCTGGTAATTTATTGTTATTGATTCCCATCCTTCAGTAGTCCCTTTCCTCGGAACTGCCAGTTGAAAGGATCGCGGCCCCACAAGTTGGAGGCCTACCGGATGATGCACCGCCTGCTCACCAAGCGGCTGCCCAGCGGAACGCGGGTTTGTAACCCGCCCCGGCTGAATGGCTTTTCAAAGGACTGGATTCGCGTGGATTAGCGCCCATTCGCGGTTAACAACAAAGAGCATGTTTAGACCGCGAATTCACGCCAATTCGCGCGAATAGCCATGCGCGGCGGGGCGGACGGCCCGATGATAACCATGGTTATTCGCTATGAACTGTGGTGGGGGACCTTCATGTCAGAGCCGAGGTGGACACGCTTCCGGAGTCTGCATTGGTGAAGTGGGCGTAAATGGCTCTGTCTGAGATGTGCGCCACCCGTCTCCATCCCCAGATGATGTAATAGATCGTCAAGACCGCCACGGGAACGATTAATCGCCAATCCCAAAAAGCGTTGTCATCCGTGATCCGTCTCAGAAAGCTCTCCACCTCTGGCTGGAGAAAGAACCACATCATGATTGCATACTTGGCTGCTCTGCGAACCCACCGAAGCACGCCGATGTCGGAGTCATTGGGCTGGGGCTGTTGCTGGATGCCATCAGTCATTAGGTAGGGAAAGGCTAGCAACAAAACGATCGCTCCGACCGTTGGCGCGACCGCCACTATAGGGTGCCCTGCCGCCACCAGGAGAAAAGCGCTGAATAGAAGCAACGGAACTGCGATAGCGGACGCCCGCATGTATCCTCTCATCGTGGGAAATCGAGTCATGGCATCATGGTTGGTGTCTTGGATTTGGCCGGCGTATTCGCTCAGTGATCGGCCGGAAGGACCATAACTTTTAGTGGTGCGGCTGACTGGTTATCTCAAGCGCCATAATCTGTGGCTCCCCGTCGCTTCCGCCAAGTGCCTAAAGCCCCTGTTCCAACCTAAGTGGATTCGTGCTGGTGGTCACAACCAAATCCGCCCCAAGTGCCGCCACGAGTGCAACCATATTGCCGGGAAGGCGGAACTCCTCCGGCCCGGGATTCCCGACGGCGATCTGAAGTTGAAATGACGCCTCGTGAAAATTCAACAGTTCAAGCAGTAAGGGAAAGTGCGGAGCAAAATCGTCGACAAAATCGCCGTCCACCAGATTGGGGGCAACGGGACATGAAATAATGAAGTCACCATGCCAATGTCCGTCCGCCTCTTGAACGAAACTCTCTCTCGAATACGAAGGCAATCCACTCAGAACGACGCCGATTATTTGGTTAGACTCAAGGCGCAGCCGAATATCGAGTTTGGTTACGGCATGCATACTTCAGCAATGATCAAACATGGGTTTTTCGAAATTGGACAGTCAGCAAGCAGACCTCCCAATACGGCACGGTCCTTATTTCAACACTCCAGCTCCCGCTTTTTCCACAGGCTCGGCTGGGGCTGCCTCCTTGGCCGGTGCGGGAGCCGGTGCTGGTGCAGGCTCAGTTGCGGGTGCGGGTGCGGGTGCGGTGGAGACGCCTCCGGAGGCCAGGGCTTTTTTCACGGCATCGGCGATCTGTTTGTCTCCGTCCTCGGTGTAGCCGGTTTTCACGAAGGCCACATTTCCCTCCGGGCCGACGACCACGGTGTGGGGGATTCCCTCCACGCCGTATTTGGACGCGGCTTTTTGGTCGGCGTCCATGGCCACCGAAAAGTTCAAACCGCGGGCGGTCAGGAATTTTTTGACGGTGTCCTTGGTCTCGCCCTGATTCACGCCGACAAAAGCGACCTGGTCGGGAGGAAATTCTCCCATGGCCGTGATCAAACCGGGCAGACCCTTCACACAGGGACCGCACCAGCTCGCCCAAAAGTCGAGAACCACGACCTTGCCCTTTTGGCTTTCCAACACAAATTCCCCGCCCTCCATCAGGGGCAGTTTGAAATTCTCCGCCTTCTTCCCAACCATCGGCGAAGCCCCGCCGCCGTCTCCACCGCCTTCCGCGCCCGCCGGCAAAACCGGATCGGGAGTCAGCTCCAAGGTCCAGTCCGACAACAAAGCCTGCGCGCCCGTGATCACCGGCACGCTGATGCTCACCGTGTCCACCTCCGCCATCGGGATGCGGCACACCCCCAGCAAAGGATGCGTTCCTGTCAGGGTGTCGGCGCTCCATTCCCCTATCTTCAACGCAATCCGCCCGCCATTGGTCAGATCGATCCACTGGGGTCCGGCCTCTCCGGATTTGGCCTGCTCCTTCGCCTTTTCCGGGTCCGCGGCTTCGGTGGGCAGACCCGCCTCCTTGGCGATTCTTCCCACCCCGTTCCCCAGGATCACCCGACGCCGCCCGCCTTCGGGGGCTGCTGGTTTTTCGGCGGCTTCTTCCTTGGAATCCTCCGCGGATTTCCCGGATTTCGCCGGTTTGGAAGGGTCCGGTTTTTTCACCCACACGGCGGCGGCCACGCGGTCGAGCGGGACTTTGAAATTTTCAATGCCCGCGCGGAACGCCAGGTGCGTGGACGTCATGGCCTCGATTTCCCCCCGCAAAAGATCGCCGTTCAGTCCGATCAGAATCTGGCGCGGCGGATCATCGCGGCGCAGGCGGGGCACCAGCAGGGCTTCTTTTTTCGCATCCTCCGCGAAGGACGGCGGCGCGGCCAGGAAGCGGGACTGACCACTCTGGAAATCAGCCAGCTCCGTCGTCCCCACCGAATTTCCCCATAGACTCGCGCTTTCAATGATCACGCCGGTTCCGCGTTTTTTCTTGTTCTTGGCGTCGCGGACCGCGGTGCAGACAAGGACGTCGTTGACATAAAGTTGGACATTCTTGGGATCGGAATTTTCGATCCGGATCACATTTCCGGCATTTGGCGCGGAGACCTCCTCCTGACTGTTCATCTGGCCCTCGCTGGTTTCCTGACCACAATAAATGGTGCCGCCGAAATCGCCTATCAGGAAAGAGGTGTCGCCCGAAGCCCTGTCGCCGGCCATGGTTTCCAATTTCACACGGATGGTGGAGAGCCCCTGCCCTTCCCGGCGTTTCATTTGGAATGAAAAGCCGGACCCCTGCATGATGAAAGGATGACTGACGCCGGCATTGGGAGCCAGGACGATGGATGTGCCTTCCCTGACAGGTTTTTGGCCCGCGCTTCCCACGGCCGTCCAGACCGGACTATCAAATCCCGTGGGCCCCAAAACCGGTCCGGGAAATTGCAGGGCTTGGACATCGGCGGTCGGCAATTCCCTGGTTTCGGTGGCGGCCCAGGAAAATTCCACCTTGTCGCGGGTCACGCCGTTCAGCTTGACCGGGAGGCTTTCTTTCCCCCGCAGATGCAGGAGCGCCATGTCGCGTTTCAGTGCCGGCGGGCGCGGTGTGGGCGGGGTCGAAGGTTTGGCGCGCGAAGGCAGGACGGGCGGGGGCAACAGGGCTTCCGCCACTTGCTCCGGTTTTTTGTCAGGCGGCGGAGCGGGCTTCCCGGGCTCGGGCCGGACCCATGTCAGGACGACGGCTGCGGCGGCGGCCGGTGCCACGGGTTCCAAGGCCCCGACAGGCTGAAAGGGCGGCAAGGGACCGGTGCCGGAAGGTTTGATAGTGCCGTGAAGCTGCCATTTTCCCACGGCCAGCACATCCAGCCGCTCCAAAGGCGTCACTGCTTTTTTCTCCACCTCCGTCAGCGTCGGACTCGGCAAGCGCAGCCAGCGGGAACCTGGGGCCTTGGCTTCCAGAGGAGCCTCGGCGAAATCGGTCTGAATCTTCACCGCCTCACCGTTCCCGGCGACCAGCGTCCCACGGATGAAATCGCCATCGGCATACCAATACTCGGTTTGCGAGGGATCGCGGTCCATGGTCGCGGTGCGATTCCACCGCACGGCTAACACCGAGGCCAAAGGCACTTCCACGTCCGCGCCGTCCGGTTTTTTAAAGGTCGCCTTCTCACCCTCGATTTTTGTCAGGACTCCCTCGGTCTGGGCCTCGGCGGTCTCCACGGCGGCGATCCCGGACTTCAAGGCCGGCAAGGGCGCGCCGTTCCATTCGGTCACGCTGAACTGATCCACCAGAACACCGGCTCCCTTGTTTTGAAAGACAAAGCCGCGCTCGATCGGCGCCTCCACCTCGCGTTCCGGCTCCACATATACCTCCTGCGGAACGCCCAAAAGTTGACCCACCAAGCCCAACAGACCGCCGGATTTTCCTGACTTTTTCGGTTTTTCCGGCTTCACCACCGGCTGCCCGTCCGGCGGCGGCATAGCCGGTTTCCCCGCCAATTCCGCAAGGACACGTCCATCCGCATGATAAAGCACCGCCTTGCCCGTGCTCCGGTCCCAGGTCACCCGGAGGTGCGCGGAGCGGTCATCCGGACCGAACACCTTGCCGGCGCTCGAAAAATTCTCGCCGTCGCTCAAAACCAATTCATCGCCCCAGCATTCCAGCAGGCACGCCCCCTCCTTCACGCCCAGACTCATGGAGAAAGTGGGCACGCCCTCGCAGCGCATAACCAATTCCGCATGGCATTTTTCCGGTAGCTTGACCGGCAGCTTCATCCCCTGATTGAAAACCGGCGAAGCCACGCGGCCCGCCGCGGCGAAATACCACGGGGTGGGAACATTGTTCCCGCCACTGCCCGGCACGCCTTTCAAAAGCGCCTGCGGACCCGCCGCCAAAATACCCGGTCCCGCCACGCGCTCCATGGAGACAATCCGATCCTGCCGCACCACAATGGTGCCAAAGTGTCCGGTCCGGAGTGTCAGGGTGTCGGCATCGGCTTTTTCCGGAAAGCCGGTGATGGCGCCGCCATTCAAAAGCGTCACCTGGAACTCCCCTTCCCGATCCAGGAGGGCCGTGGAGAACCGGATGGAATCCAACACTTTCGGATCCATCCGCAAAGGACCGGTGAACCGGTCCGACTTCCATGACAAGCCCGCCGGATCCGCCGCGACCAGCGATCCCGCGAGGGACTCGCCATTCCGCCATAACAAATCCGTCGCCTGACCGAAAACCGGCGTCACCAAAAGCCGCGGCACCGCCCGCCAAGGCACCGCCGGAGCCGGAGCCGGCGTCGATTTGCCATCTGCCGTCGCCGCCGCCGCCGCGCCGTCTTTCGCGCCGTCGGCGGGTTTTGGCTCCTCTGCCTCGGACCAGGTTGCAGTCCCGGCAGCCGCCAGGCAAAACCACGCCGCCAGACCCGTGCGGGGCATCCACCACCGCGCGGCGGGCCGCATTTTCCGGAGTGTTCTAACGTTCATAGATGGGGAGGAATCGATAGTTCAAAGCCAGGGCCAGCAGGGACATCGCGGTGTTGTAGGATCCATTGTTGAATCCGCCATCCTCGCCCTGTGATTCCTGAAGCTGGCGGATGGTCATGGCATTCCACTTCTGCCAGGATTCGTAATCCCCCTGGAACAGGGCCTGCGCCATGTAATAACGGAAATATTCCTGATAATTTCCCTCCCGATGCTCCAGACGCGTGGTCAAATGCTTCAGGGTGGCGGGGAATTTTTGTTCGTCCTTTTGTTTGCTGACGGCCGCCACCAGCGTGGCGATAGCACTGCGGTTCATGGATTCCCCCATGCCGCCCATGCTGCCGGTGTAAGCCACCGAGCCGTCCCGCGCGGTGCTGCGCCGCATGTATTCAAGGGCGGCATTCACCGTCTCGTCTGGCACATCCATGCCGGCATTCCGCGCCGCCAGCAAGCCCATGAGCATGGCACCGGTGACGCTGGTGTCCGCATCCGTCGCGTCCGGCGTGTAACGCCAGCCACCCCAGCGGTTTTTCTTCTGCGAGGTCGAGCTGCAACGGATCGCCAGGTCCAGGGTCTGCGCCAGACTGCGCCCGGGCTTGGCGACGCCCTCCCATAACAGACTTTCATCCACCGCGCCATAACACTCGGACAGCGCCAGCATGGCGAATCCATGGTGATACATGCTGTTGGGCAGGTAGCCGGTTTCCGCGTTCTGGGATAAAATGATATGCCGCACCGCCTTCCTCACCTGCCGCGTCCACCGCCCGAAGTTAGGGTCCTCCCCGCTCGCCAGGAAAGCCATGACGCACAGCCCATCCACGCCGCTTCCGCTCTGTCCGTCCGTCCAGGAACCATCCTCGGCTTGCTTCGCCGCCAGCCACTCCAGGCCACGTTCATAGATCAGATCCACTTCCGGCGGAATCTGCCCGCCGAAGCGCAGCGCGGGATCCTGCGCCGGGGTCGTGCCGGGCGCCGCCGCCAGGAAAAGCGTGAGGGCGAGCAAGGCGCGGCGGACCGGAATGAGGGAGCGGAAAGCGATCACTGGCGTTGGGTTTTCTTCCGGCTCTTATGCCGTTGTTTGATGATTTCCGCATACTGGACGGCATTGCCCAGGCCACGCGTTTTGACGGTCTCGATCTGCTTCGCCGTGAAAATCTGCTTCATCTCCTTGTCGGTCAGGAGCGCCACCGGCACCGGGCCATAGTAGGATTGCAAATACCAGCCATAGGACAGGAAATTGGAAATGTCGTCCTCGTATTCATCAATGACTTTCACCATTTTGCGGCGCAGGAGTTCGTCCTTTTCGGGAGTCAGAAAAACATGTTTTCCCACCTCCGTGGCCACCAGACCCGCCAGACCGCGAAGCCGGAACTCCCGGCGCGCCTCGGACTCGGCATCCCATAACTTATTCTGTTCCTCCGTCAGAAGCCTTTTCACCGCCGCAGTCCAGATTTTCGGGTCCTCCGGCACGCGGCGCTCGATATTGTTGGGCACGGAAATGGATTTCAACCGCGCCGGAACGTCCGCGGGTTTCACGCTGCGGAGTTGATTGCGGATGTATTGATCCATGCTGACGACTCCGGCTTTGGACAACTGTTCCGCCGCTCCTTTCGCGGCGGTTTTCAGCACCGTGGCTTTCGCCTCGTCCAGCGTGGTCACCCTGACAATCTGCTCCAGCTTGGCCTCCATCAGGGTTAAAGTCTTTTGCCGGAGCTTCCCGGCCTCCTGATCCAGCAATTTCGAGATCATCCGCTCGGCATCGATTTCGTCCATCTCCGTTTCGGGCTTTTCCACCCCGGTGGACGTCGCATTGCGCGAATAGACGCGGTTGTTGATCAACTGCTCGCTGCTGGCGGCTTTCCAACGTTTCACCTGTCCGGCGTCCAGCACGCGCTCCAGATCCGTGTCCCCGATCTCCTTCACTTTTGACAGGACCCGGGAGGCGTCCAGATAGGAATAACTGGTGCCGGCCGACACAAAAAATTCGTTGGGCAGCTTTTGCGTGAGTGGCGTGGAAAGCGCCAACAATTGCTCCCGCTGGGTTTGATTGAATCCCACGAGCCGGTCCATTTCGCCGAGGATCATCAAAGCCAGGGCCTCGGCCCGGCGATTTTTCGAATTTTCACGTCCGGCGGCGATGGCATCCGTCTCGGCGGAGGTCAGGAGTTTTTTCCCCGCATCCACCCACACGGCTTTTGTCTGGGGCTTGTTTTTTTCATCCGAGAAATCCACCCCTATTTCGTTATTCCGGGCGTTCATCTGCTTCAGCAGCTTCGGATCCATCTCCAACAATTTTCCCTCCGCGCGCTTCCGCCACTCGCCGACCGTTTCCTTCACGGCGGCTTCGGAGGCGGCGCGCAATTCCTTTTGGCGGGCCTCGTCAATTTCGGTGTAGTGCAGCAACTGCTCCAATTCGGACTCCATGGTCCGATTGATCACCTCGGACGCCCGGGACTCGGCATCGGCCAGGAGGTTGGCCATGTCCTCCAAAATCTGTTTTTTCTCCTTCTTGGATTCCTCCTCCACGGCGGCGTAATTTTCCGGCGAGAGGACGTTTTTCAATCCATCCTTCCACACCCGGGTTTCCGTCGGCGCGGGTGATAGGATGAGGTTGTTGGAACTGGCGAATTGTTCCGGATTCCAATTGGACAGGACGTCCTCGACATCGTCCGACTGCGCGAGGTTGGGCGCATAACGTTCCGCGAATTTATCCAGCCAGATCTCGACCGCTTCCTTGACCGCCTCTTTGCCGAGCGCAGTCAGCTTGGCCGTTGCGGCCGCGTCCATTTTTCCCTTCTCCTTCATTTCCGCCACCGTCTTCTCCATTTCCGGGTCCAACTCTTTGTGGCGCAGCACCGCGAGTTTCGAGGTGAAATTGGCAAAGGCCAGTCGCGATTTTTCAGGGAGCAGCGCCACGCCGACCTTGGCGACGGTTTTCGCCTCATCCTCCTTTTTTTTAGCCTCCTGGGCTGCGGGAAAATCCGGCAGCGGGTCGGCCTCGATCTTCACCGCGGACGCGTCCTCCAACAACATGGCTTCCACCTTCACCTCCGGTTTTGCCTCCGCGGCAGGCTCGGCGACTTTGGCAGGTTCCGCGGCTTTTGCAGGATCCGCTGGTTTGGCATCGGCTGGCTTGGCGGGGTCGGCTGGAATGGTTGGCGCGGGCTCGGGTGCCACGGGCTTGGCCTCCGCCGCCGGGGGAGCGGCGGCGGGTTTTTCCTCCTGCCGGGCCGGCGCCTGATTGGTCAGGGCCGGCAACAGCAGACTGCATCCCAACAAAATGACCCTGGATCTCACGGAGTGCCGGTTCCTTCGAGGTTGCTGAAATAGGCGTCCAAGCCGGTTTTGAATTCCTCGGGGAACTCACGTCCCGCACGGCCGGTGGCTTGCCCCACAGGCCGGGCACGCACCACGGAATTCCCATCGCTGCCGGGGCCGAGATCGGCCAGAGCTGCGGAATTGGCGGTCGCCGCCGTGCCGCCGCCGCCGGGATCGCCGCCGCCACCGCCGCCGCCTTTGGGATTTTGGCGCTTGGTTTGCAGGAGCAACTCGATGGCTTCGGTTTCGGCCGCGATGGCCACGTCGCCGGTTTCGGGGGATTTCAAAATGGACCGCGCCTCACCCATCACCCGCACCACGGCGGTGAGGAGTTTGAGTTCCTTGCCGAATTTTTGAGCGCCTTCCGGCAAGGCCACGATGTCTTCCAAGGCGCCGTTGGTGTGCTCCGCGATGCGGTCCTGCTCGGTCGCCAATTTGTAAGTGCGGTCGGAATATTCGGTTTTTTCCAAAGCCGATTCCGCATTCTCCAACTCGCGGGTTTCGTCGCGGAGTTTCATTTCATCGCGCAGCGATTGCATGACCTTCAGCACGATTTCCGGAGGCAGGCTGTCGCCGCTGCAACTCGAACAATTCGAGCATTTTCCGGCGGCGACCATTTCCTCGGCCCAGCGGTCCATGGTGTCCGCCCACAACTCGGCGGCATGGACGGCCGATCCGCTCAGATTGTCAGCGGCGCGTTCCCCAACCCTGCCAAGTTCCTGGACAACCTTGGCCTGTTTCATTTCGGCCAGGACTTTTTTGAAGTGTTGGTCCGGCTTGCGTTGGAAGTAGGCTTCCAAGTCACTTTGAATCACCTTCACCTGGGTGCTCTGCTCCTTGGCCTTGCGGAACGCTTCCGGGGCGAAGGTGGTGACAAAATGCATTTCCTTCACCGGCGCGGCGTCCGCGGGTTTGGCGGCCTTGGGTCCCTCGGCGGGCGCGGAAACGGGAGGAGCGGCGGGGGTCTTCACCTCGGCCAACATGATAGGCTTTTTCGGTTCGGTGGCGGCGGGTTCCCGGGCTGGTTTTTCGGCGGCTGCCACGGCAGGGGCAGGCGCGGCGGCGGTGGCGGCGGCGGTGGTTAGGTCGGCAAGCATCGCGGGCACGGAGGGAGCGGTGGATTTCACCACCACTGCACCGAGCGCTTTTTCAAATTCCGTGGGTGCGACCGCCGCGTTTTCCAAAGCGGTGCCGCCTGCGCTGCGGACGATGCCGAACGCGTCCAAGGTCTTCTGGCTCAGGCCGGAAGCAAGCTGGGTCTGCTCGCGGGAAGCGGCTTTGAAACGCTTCACGAACGTG
>JAQGPD010000396.1 GCA_028293305.1 Verrucomicrobiales bacterium
GCCCCGCCATCTCCATCGCCTCCGGAGCCAGCTTGAAAATCGCCACCGGCAACGATGTCGAGGTGAACTTCACCAACAATATCTCCGGAGGCGGCGACATTCTTTTGAATGCGGGGGAAACCCAAAATTATTTCAACTACATCATCGACCGCGGCAACACCCGTTTCTCCGGTGACAACAACGCCTTCACCGGCAGCATCAGCATTCTCGATCACAACCGCCTCACGGTCACCAGTCCCAACGGCCTCGGAGCCACTTCCGGCATCACCGTTCAAAACGGCGGCGGGCTCCTCGTCAACGCTCCCGGCCTGACCTCCTCCGCACCCCTCACCATCGCCGGCCAGGGCTGGGCGGAAACCGGCGGAAAACTCGGTGCCGTCCGCGTCATCAATGGTGGCACCCTCACCGGAGCCATCACCATGACCGGCGACAGCCGCATCACCGCCAGCGGCGGCACCGGCACCCTGACGGGAGCCATCGGCGGGGCCTTCGATCTGGAATACGGCCTCAACACCACCGGCGCCGCCAGTGGCACTCTCAATATAACCCATGCCGCCAGCACCTACACGGGCAGCACCGCCATCACCCGCACCACGGTCAACGCCACCAACATCGCCGACTCCGGCACCGCCAGCAGCCTCGGCGCGGGCAGCGTGGTCGCCCTCGAAAACGCGGCCCTGACCTTCACCGGCCCGGGCGCGATGTCCTCCAACCGCACCATCAGCAACGGCACCCTCGGCCTCGGAGGCTCCTCCATCGGCGTCAGCGATCCCGGCGCCACCCTCACGCTGGACGGGGCCATCACCACCGGCCTCACCGCCGGCAGCGGCGTGGCGTTCCCGCAACGCCTTGACTTCCAACAAACCCTCACTGCGGGAACCGGAGGCACCATCATCCTTGACCTCGCATCCCCCGTGGTCACCGGCGGCACCAATGTTCACCGTCAGAACCTCACGCTCATGGGGAACACGTCCCTGACCATCGCCGCCGGCGGCATCGGCACCAGTGGCGGTTTCACCCTTGGCAACAGCTCGGGCACCAATATCGGCAACGCCACGCTCAATCTCCAGGACAATGCCATCCTGACATCCTACGGGGACCTCGATATTGGAAACCAGGGCACTGCCAACACCTACACCGTCAACCAGTCGGGCAACTCCGTCGTGAATGCCCTCCGCTCCCTGGCCACGCCTTCCGCGGATGGCGAGCGGGCCATGCGCATCGGGCATTATCCCACGGAAACCGCCGTTTACAATCTGAACGGAGGCACCGTCAACGTCCCCAATAACTATCTTTGGGTCGGTTACGACGGCGGAGCCACCATGAATCAAAATGGCGGCACTGTGAATGCGGAAGGCCTCCGCATGGTCCGCACCGCCTCATTGCCCGCCACTTACAATTTCGGAAACGGGACCGCGGGCAGCGCCACTCTCAATGTGGGCGTCCTCGGCTTCTCCAAAGGCAGCACCGGCACCGCCATTCCCTCATTCAACTTCAACGGCGGCACCTACCGCGCCACCGCCAACCATGCCATCGGCAGCGGCATTGTCATCAACTTCCTAACCGGCGGCGGCACCATCGACACCAACGGATTCGACGTCTCCTCGGCTTCGGCGCTTCTCGCGGGAGGCACTGGCAATTTCACCAAAAGCGGCGCCGGGGAATTCACCCTGACCGGTTCCAACACCCTCCCCGGAGCCACCAACGTGGACGGCGGCTCCCTCGGCGGCACGGCCTCCATCACCGCGAGCACCGTGAACGTCGGCCCCGCCGGCACCCTGACCGGAGCCCTCACCGTCACCAGCCCGGGCGGCACCATCGTCGCCAGCCGCGGCACCATCAGCCCGGGACTTCAAAACGGAGCCGCCGCCGGCATTTTCACCACCGGCACGCTCTCCCTCGCCGCCAACAGCCAACTGAACCTCCGGCCCGGCGCGGGCGCGGCGGGTGATCTTGTGAATGTGACCACCGCCAATGGACTCTCCGGCGTGACCAATATCAACGTTCTGCCCGTCGGGGTCCTTGCCGCCGGAACCTACCCACTCGTTGATTATACCGGGACCAATTCCCTCGCCTTCACCAGCTCCCTGCCTCACCTCCTCGGAGCCTCGGTCACTGACAATGTGGCCGGCACGGTTATCGAACTCACCCATGCCGGTCAGGAAACCCTCACCTGGACGGGCGCGGGCGGCACCTCCTGGGACGCCACCACGCCGAACACCTGGAACGGCAGCACCAGCCTGGCGACCAATTACCTCCAAGGCGATATCGCGGTCTTCGACGACTCCTCCGCCATCGGCGCCATCACCATTGCGGCCGGCGGCGTCACCCCGGCTTCGGTGAATTTCAACAACGCCACCACCGCCTACACCCTCACCGGCGGAGCCATCACCGGCGGCACCTCCGTGGTCAAGTCCGGCACCGCCACGACCATTCTCGCAGGCGATAACACCTACACCGGAGGCACCACCATCAGCGCCGGCACGCTTCAAATCGGCAATGGCGGCTCCACGGGACTCCCCGGCAAAGGCGACACCGCCATCGCCTCCGGGGCCACTTTGTCCTTCAACCGCTCCGGTGCCTCCGCCTACACCGGCGTCCTCAGCGGCGCAGGGTCCCTCCGCTCGGACGGTCCCGGCCAGACGACGCTGACCCGCACCAATTCCTACTCCGGCGGCACCATCATCAGCCAGGGAACACTCGAGGGAAATCACGATTCCTTCGGCTCCGGCACGATCACGCTCAATGATGCCGCCACCGGTTCCGCCAACACCGGCCTCCTGATCCGCAACGGATCGGGGGTCGTGATTCCCAATAACATTATCGTTTCCAACAACGGCAGCGGCACCGCCACCATCGGATCCTCCGAGGACGTGGGCTATCCGACGGGCCTCGAGTTCAGTGGCACGGTGCAACTGGACCGCCCCACCAAACTGCTGGGCGATCTTGACCGCACCACGTTCAAAGGCGCGCTCAGCGGGGCCGTGGGCACCCTCACCATCGGCCGCAGTTCCGCTTTGGAGGACTTGGAAATCGGGCGCGTCGTCCTCGAAAAAGCCCACGCTTTCACCGGTCCGGTCAGTGTGGTGATCGAAGACAACGCCATTCTTCAGGTTAATAACATTTCCAACACGGGCACTCCCAATACCGCATTGGACCAGATTCCTGACACCTCCAGCGTCACTCTCGGCAACAACTCCGTCTTCCAAACCGGTGCTTCCGGCAGCGCGGCCGACGGCGAAACGATCGGCGATCTCAGCAGCGCCGCCTCGACCAGCCGGCTGCTTTCCGTAGGCGGCACGTCAGCGGACCTCACCTTCGGCACGGCCAACAACACGGCTTTCAACGGCACGGTAAATGGCGGCAACACCTTCAATCTCATCAAGCAAGGCACCGGCACCTTCACCCTCGGCGGCACCATAGACAACCCTTCGGCGCGCCTGACCGCGAATAACGGAACCGTGATTCTGGGCAAGGACAGCTCCAACACCATCCACGCCCTTGGAGGCGCCCTTGTTATCAATTCCGGTGCCACGGTCCAGCTCGGCGGCACCTACACCGCCTTCCGCGATGGTGATTCCAATCGCGATTCCGCCACGCAATACTGGCCCACGGCGTCAGCGAATTTCGTCGACCAAATTTATAACAACGTTGATGTCACCCTGAACATCGGCGGCACATTCGATATGGCGGGCAAGTCCGAGGTGTTCAACGGCCTGATCGGCACCGGCGGCACCGTGACCAACAGCGTCGCCGGCACGGACTCCAACCTGATCATCGGCTCCAACGCTTCCGCCGCCCCCATCGTCGCCCTCCTCCAGAACGGGGCCGGCACTCTCAGCCTGACGAAAGGCGGCTCCGGCAGCATGTCCCTCAACGGCGCGGCCCCCAACACCTACTCCGGCTCCACCGACATCCGCGGCGGCACGCTCGCCATCCAAAACACGTCCGCGCTGGGATCCGCCGCCACCGGCACCACCATTTGGAGCAATCGCGAAAACACCGGCGGCTCCGCGACCCAACTCAATATCAACATCACCGCCGCCAGCACCCCGGCCGCTCCCAACGTGATCGCCGAGCCGGTCACCATGGTTTCGGAATTGGTGAACGATCTGCGCGCCGCCGTCAACAACGCCGCGGAAAGCACGCGCCTGACGGGAGGCCTTGTTCTTCAAGGAGATGGCATTAACCAAATCCTGGCCTCCCAGGGAGCAGGCGACCAATTGCAGATCAACGGTGGAATGACGGGCAGCGCCACCGGGACCCTGTTCCTGCGGGGAACCGGGGAAATGGCCATCAACAGCACCATCAACGTCCCCGGGGTGATCATGGCCAAGACGGACGGTGGACTGCTCATTCTCAACAGCACCGGCAATAACGTCCTGGAAACCAATCTGGTGGCCGGCAGCGTCCGCACCGACGTGGTCGATGCCCTGGACCCCGGCGCGATCCTCCGCATGGGCCAGGCCGGCAATACCACCACCCTGGATCTGAACGGCAAAAACCAAACGGTTGCCGGGTTGGTCTCCAACATCGGCATCACGGACAATTTTGCCCGCACGATCAACTCCACTGCTCCCGCCACGCTCAATGTGAATGTTCCCGCCGCCACCGGCGCGGACCGCGGGTATGGCTACACCATCTCGGGCGCGGTCACGCTCCAAAAATCCGGCGCCGGCGACCAGGTGCTTCTCCCTTCCGTGAGCGGGAATTCCCTCACCTACACGGGCGGCACCATCGTCAGCGAAGGCGCCCTCCGCCTTGCCGCCAATGACCGCATCCCGGACGCCACCGGAAATGTGGTGGTCGGCGACGGCAGCGGCTCCGCTTTCCTGGACCTGAATGGCTACAACGATACCATCAACGGCCTCCACGGAAACACCAACGGCACGGTCCACAGCAACGGCAGCCAACTCCTGACCCCCGTCACCGCCGTCACCTCCGTCCTGACCGTGCGCGGCACCGCCACCCCGGCGACCACCGCCACCTTCGCGGGCACCTTGAAGGACAACGTCGACACCGGACTGAGCAAGCTGGCCCTGACAAAAATCGGTGCCGACACCCAGATTCTCTCCGGCGTGAATACCTACTCCGGTCCCACCTCCGTTTCCGGCGGCACCCTCCTCATCAACGGCAACAATGGCGGAGCCACCGGTGGCATCACCGTCGCCTCCACCGCCACCCTCGGCGGTTCCGGAACACTCGGTGGACCCCTCACAGTAAATGACGGCGGCGTATTCTCTCCGGGGAATTCCCCCGGCACCCTGACCACCACCACCTCCGCAACCTTCTCGAACACCAGCGTCCTCATTTACGATTTCCTCGGAACCGACCTAACAGTCGGCGGGGTCAACAATGACCTCTTCACCGGCGTCACGAATCTCACGCTGGATGGCACCCTGAACGTCGCTGAAACCTCCCCCGGGTCCTTCCTCAGCGCCAATCCCGGAGACATGTGGCGTCTGATCAACTATTCCGGCACCTTGTTGGACAACACCCTTGATCTCGGCTCCATGCCCGCCCTGGCCGCAGGCAACAGCTTCGAGATCGACACCAGCATCGCCGGACAAGTGAATCTGGTGGTGGTTCCCGAAACCTCCACCTTCTGCCTCCTGGGCCTGAGCGCCCTGTGGACACTGCGCCGCCGCCGCAACGCTGCGTGAGCCTCGCGGTGCAGGTCATCAAACTCAAGCAGCGCCCGAAATTTGATGAGGGGGCTCCCGGGCAGGAATTTGCCCGGGATCCCGCGACGGGATTGGAAAAGGGGCCAGGGTGAACAAGCTTGACTTGAATTCCGGTTTCCGATTCCGTGGGTTTATTCCCCCCTCATGAAGTTCCTACGATTTTTCGCTTCCCTTTTCCTTCTGCTCCCAGGCGCATCCGCCGCGGAATCCGCCGGTGCCGCGAAGGATGGCGCCGGCCTCAGGTTGCATCCGGAGAACCCGCATTACTTCGAATGGAAGGGAAGGCCGGTGGTTTTGATTACGTCAGGCGAGCACTATGGCGCGGTCATGAACCGTGCCTTCGACTATCAAAAGTATCTGGACACCCTGGCGGCCGATGGCTTGAACTACACCCGGATTTTCAGCGGAGCCTATTTGGAGCCGCAGGGTGCGTTCAATATCGCCCGCAACACCATGGCCCCCGCAGCCGATCAATTCATTTGCCCCTGGGCCAGGAGCGGCCAGCCGGGATTTGCCCTGGGCGGTGACAAGTTTGACCTGAATCAATGGGACGCTGCTTACTTTGTCAGGCTCAAGGATTTTGTGAGCGCCGCCTCCTCCAAGGGAGTGATTGTGGAGGTGACATTGTTTTGCCCCATGTATGAGGAAATGCAGTGGAAGCTCAGCCCCATGAACGCCACCAATAACATAAACGGTGTGGGCGCGGTGGGCATGCACGAGGTCCACACGCTCGACCGGTCCGGCGGGCTTTTGAAAGTGCAGGAAACCTTGGTCCGGAAGCTGGTGACGGAGCTGAACGGGATGGACAATGTGATTTTCGAAATCTGCAACGAGCCTTACTTCGGCGGAGTGACCTTGGATTGGCAGCACCGTATTGCGGATATGATCGTGGAAACCGAAAGCGCGTTGCCCAGGCGGCATTTGATAGCGCAGAATATCGCCAACAATACCGCCAAAATTGAAAAGCCTCATTCGGCGGTGTCCATTTTCAATTTCCACTACGCCGCCCCGCCGGACGCTGTGCGGGAGAATTTCGCGCTGAACAAGGTGATCGGCGATGACGAAACTGGATTCAATGGAACCGATGACCGCGCCTATCGCATCGAGGCTTGGAACTTCATCCTCGCGGGCGGGGGGCTTTTTAACAATCTCGACTATTCCTTCACCGTCGGCACCGAGGACGGCACCTTCGCCTATCCAAAAACCCAGCCCGGTGGCGGAGGCGTGTCCTATCGGAAACAGCTGGGAATCCTGCGGGAATTCATCAACGGATTCGATTTTGTCAGGATGAGGCCGGGCACCTCCGTGGTGGAAAGGCGAGGACTTCCCGAGGGCACGTCCATCCGCGGTTTGGAGGAGACCGGCAAGGCGATGGCGCTGTTTCTGCACAGCCCCCGGTCAGCCGTTTCGTCACTGCGGGTGAATTTGCCCGCCGGCCCATGGGAGGCGCAGTGGGTCAATGTGCTGACGGGTGAAAAAGCGAATGTATTGAAACTGGAGGGAGGCGGGATCCGGGAAATCAAACTGCCGGCTTATGATGCCGAGATCGCGCTGGGCCTGAAAAAGCCCGGGCCCTGAACCGGCGGTCCGCGCAGGCCAGGGGCTTGCTCCGGGAGGATTTCCGGTGGACCGTCGGTCACGGCGCGCAAGATGCTTTTGGATAGTCCATGACCTCACCAGACCTCACCCCTTCCTCCCGGATTTCCGCCGGTGGAGGGCCCGTGTCCCGAAACCGCGGACGCTGGATTGTCAGGCGCGCGGGTATTGTTTCCTCGATGTTTTTGATAGTTGGTTTGGCGGCACCCGGCAAGGTCCGGGCATGGAACGCGGAAGGGCACATGGCGGTGGCGCAGATTGCCTACAACCACCTCCACCCGACGGTGAAGGCGAAGTGCGATGCGCTGATCGCGGTCCCGCTGACTTATGGCGGCACGGCCACCAACACTTTTGTGACGGCGGCGTGTTGGGCGGATGATTTCAAAAGCCAACTCGGCTCCGGCACCTGGCATTACATCGATCTTCCTATCAGTTTGGACGGCACTTCATACGCCTCGTTCGTGCCGCCCTCGTTTGATGTCGTGCAAGCCATCAATCAATCCATCGCCACCTTCCGCAATCCCTCCGCCACGGATGCCCAGCAGGCCATCAGCCTCCGCTATCTGATCCATTTTTTGGCGGACATCCAGCAGCCGCTTCATTGCAGCGCCGCCTTTTTCGCCAGCCAGCCCGGTGGCGATGCGGGCGGCAACGGTTATCCGATCAGTGGCACTTATAACAATTTGCATTCGCTCTGGGATTCCGGCGGCGGATACCTTGCGGACTCCTTGCCTCGGCCGCTCAGCACCGCCAGCCGCACCACTTTGAACAATCGCGTCGCCACCATCGAGGCCGCGCATCCCTATCAATCCGTCGAAGCCGGACGCCTGCCCGATGTGATGGTCTGGGCGCAGGAAGCGAAGTCACT
The DNA here is from genome assembly GCA_028293305.1 of Verrucomicrobiales bacterium. Taxonomy (GTDB): domain Bacteria; phylum Verrucomicrobiota; class Verrucomicrobiia; order Verrucomicrobiales; family V1-33; genus CAIZWU01. The sequence continues at coordinate 8,149 of JAQGPD010000396.1, forward strand.
GGCGGTCACTATCTGTTATTCCGGGATCGCTTTGAACACCGCGCCCTCCGCGGGCTATCTGCAAACCGCGCGCTCCACCACCGAGGCCCGCATCGCCCTGGGCGGGCAGCGGCTGGCGGATCTTCTGAACACTCTTCTGGCCGTGAATCCCACGCCTTTCCGCGCTTCCAATGGCGACTTCGGCGTGTCATGGAATGCCGTGGTGGGAGCCACCTACTATCTGGAATGGACCGACGATCCGGCCGACCCGACTTGGAATGTCCGTCCTCCTATCACCGCCTCCAGCCGCACCGCCACTTTCCAGGAACCCATGATCCCCGGCCGCCGGTTCTACCGCCTGCGGCGTTGATTGGTGGCCTGCTGCCAGCCTGATTGATACTGTTCGAAATCTTGTGCTGCAAGCTGGACAACATTGCGGCATTTGGTTATTGCTCGCCAGTGCCTGGCAAAAAAAGACTGTTTGAATTCCAATTTCGCATCACCGCTTCGATCCTGATTGTGTCCGCAGCGGCGGGCGCTCTGGTGATGTTTTTTGGTGGACCGCTGCTCGACCGGGGGAAGGCTTCGCAGGAGGTGGTGGTTGGGCGGCTTGAGCCTGAATCGCGGGCCCATGGGGGGAGTCTCCTTCACCCGGTTTCCGGAACGGCGCTGACGCAAAGTGGCCGGCCCTTGGTGGACCGTTTACGCGACTTGCTCGTATTGCAGGGCATCGACGCGTCATGGGCGGAGGAATTGGCGGCTGCGGATGCGATGGGGTTTCCTGATTTGCTGAAGAGGATAGTGGACCTCTCCGGTGAGCCGCGTGACCGATTGAAGGAACTGTTATTCGCCCGCTGGGCGGAGTTGGATCCGGACGGAGCCGTGGCGTTTTTCGAATCCAAGGATGATCGCGCCAATTTGAATTTGTTTCTCTCTCAATGGAGCCGGGAGGACTTCCCCGCCGCCGTTCTGGGCTCGGAGGGCAAAAGTTTTTTCAAATTCGTCCTGCGTGCCAAAGGAATCAGCGATCCCGCCGGTCTGTTAGCTTGGCTGAAGACCCGCGAGGACATCAATCCGTTGCATGAATTGCCCGAAATTTATGATGAGGGCGCCGAGTGCATCAAAAAACTGACCGCCTTGGATCCTGACAGGATGAAAGCATGGGCGTCCGCCATTCCGGAGGAGAATTTGACGGCGGAGTTTTTTCATTTTCTCGCCAGTGCCCTGGCTGAAGGCTCCCCCGGGGATGCCTTGGTTTATGCGGATTCGCTGACTGATCCTGGAAATGCCGCGGCGGCGAGGGCTGGGGTGTTGGAAGTGCTGGCCGGCACGGACCCTGTGCAGGCGTTGCAGCTGATGGGGGATAAGCCGTTCGGGAATGATTACGAGGGAAGAACTTTGGCGTATGGAATTTTGGCAAAGGTGGATCTCAAGGATCCTGACAAAGTGTTGGGCTTGGCGGAAAGCCTGCCCGCGGGCTCGGAGAACCGCCGGAATCTGGTGGAAAAGCTGGTGGGCAATTTGCTGGAGCACGATCCCGTGAAGGCTTTTTCCATAGCCGGCAGGATGGGCCCCGACCTGGGTTCCGCGGACTATTCGATCGTTCCGCCGACCGGCTGCACGCCGGAGGGAGCGCTGCGGTTGTTGGAGGCGGCGGGACAGGTTGGAGAGTCTCCTTTCCGCGACAAGGTGTTGAAGCAATCCCTGCTGGGCTGGATGGAAAAGAACCCCGCGTCCCTCGGGGAATATTTGAGAGGAAAAATGGAGACGCCGATTTTGTCAGGGTTGCGCGGGCAGCTGGAGGCGGGCCTGGCCATGCAGAAATTGGCGAGTGGAAAAGTGGACCCGGCTTTGGAGGCGGTGCTGGGATTGAAGCCGGAGGCCATGGTCAGGGCCTGGCAAAACACGGACGCCTACCGGGCGGCGGACGTTTTTATCGGGGTGTCGGATGTGGGGGCGCGGAGCAATCTGCTGGGTGGGCTTGCCCGTGAATTGGTCAGGGAGGACCGCGGGTATGCGATGAGTTGGGCGGAGCAACTTGAAAATCCTGACGAACGAGCGGTGGTTTGGAAAAACATCGCGGAGGACTGGGTGACGGAGGACTCGCTGAAGGCGTCGGAATGGATCGACACGCTGCCGCCGGGAGCCGCCAGGGATCCGGCGGTGCTGGCGATGACGAGGGGGATTCAGGATTCCGATCCGGATCTGGCTTGGCAGTGGGCCCTCAGCATGAGCGGCGGGGCGCTCCGGGCGGAAGCCCTGGCGGGAGCGGCCAAGGCATGGCGACGGAAGGATCCGGGGGCATTGGAGGCGGCGCTGGCGGGCGGGCAGCTGACGGAGGATGAGAAATCGGCCCTGACAATACAACCCGGAGGCGGACGTTAGCGACACCGGGGCCGCAGCGCAGGGCGATCCAACATTTTCTATTGTTACATTTCATGAATTGGAAGGGACTCATTCTGGCGATGGCCGCTTTCACAACCGGGGCGGCCGTTCCGTGGATTTTCCGTGGGAAGGAAGGCGTTGTTTCAGCTCCGAAGGAAGAAATTCCACTATCCATTCAGGAATCGGAAGATGGAGTTGGTTTGAAATCCTTGGAGAAGGAATGGCGGTCCTTGCTCGCG
>JAQGPD010000410.1 GCA_028293305.1 Verrucomicrobiales bacterium
GCGACTTTGGAAGTCGCCCCGGAGCACCGGCAAAAGAATCGGCAAATGCCTTTTAAAATTGTGGGGAATGCATCGTCGATATCCCGACCGGGGTGTGGTGGTGGTTTCGGTGGTGGTTTCGGTGGTGGTTTCGGTGGCTGTTTTGGTGGCTGTTTCGGTGGATATTTTGGTGCACATGTTGAGTTTTGGGTGCTTGGGGATGGGTGTCGGGTTGCCGGGGCGACTTACAAAGTCGCGGTCCTTTGGGGGGAATTTTCGCGGTGGATATTCTGGGCGCTTGGGGGCTTGTTGGAGGGTAGACACTGCACCTTATGGAATCCAACCTGACCGAAAAAATAAACGACCTGCGCCTGGCCATTCAACAACTGGACGGCGTTTCCGATGCCCGGCGGGAGCAATTGGTGGACTCCCTGGATGAACTGGAGCGCAAGGCCGCGGCGGAAGGCGAGAGTCATTTGCCACCGCTGCAACAGTTGGAGGAATCCATGCTGGAGCTCGAGGCGAAGCATCCGGATGCCACGCAATTGCTCAAGAGCGTTGCGGATGCCCTGGGGCGGATTGGGCTCTGAACCGGATGGGTCGCCGCGCGGCGTCGCGCTGCGTCGCGCCAATTTGGAGCGCGAGCGGTTATTTTTTTGCCAGCCTGTGGCGGAGGTTTGACTGGTGATCGGCGGGTGCTTGACTGGTGCTTGGCGGTCCTTGGCGGGCACGTCTGTTGAACTAAGCATCCCCAACATTTTCGAAACAACTTGCCGCCGGGTCGGGACGTGGTTTTTTGCAGGATGAAACTGTCGCTTTTTTTTCGCATTTTCCGCATTCCAGCGTTTGTTATGATGGCATCCGCCGCCGCCGTCGCCGGATCGAGGGCGGAAAGTCCGGTGCCTGACGAAATCACGGAGGTGCTGCGGGTGGTCGAGGATCCGGAAGGGTCCGTGAATGTGCGCTCCGGTCCGTCCCTGAAAAGTGCGGTCAGCCGGAAACTTGCCAGTGGGTCTCCGGTGATCCTGGCGGAACCCAATGACGGCGGGGAATGGAAAAAACTGGAAGGAGCGGCGGACGAAAAGCACCCGGAATATATCCACTCCAGCCGGTTGGTTGGCGTGGGAAAATGGAAAGCGGCACAGACGAAGGCGGAGGACGATGCCGCTGTGGCCAAGGTGGAGTTGGATGGGTATGAGGTGAAGGTGGAGTCGGTTCCATTTCAAAAGGAAAAACATCGCCTGACAAAAGACGGGGACGGAATGGCGCTCGTCGATGGCGTGAGCCCCTGGGGCGTGGACGGTGGGCTGCCGACCCGGTCGATGAAGCTGACCCTTTCAATCGACGGAAAACCGTTGGCCCTGCCAGCGGCGGCGACGGCGGATCTCTACCAGCCTAACAGCGGAAGCCTCATGCTCCTGACGCCCCGGAATGCCGGGGAACTTGCCGTGGTTCTGATGATGAACAGCGACGGGGCCGGGGCGTATTGCGTAGCCTGGTCCTTCAGCAAGGGACGTTACGTGGGACGCGAGGTTTTTGTTCCTTACTGATGTTTCCAAGGGCCAATGCCGTCACCGTCCAAGGGCTCCAGCCGGATGGCCGCGGCCTTGTAGCCGGGCTGGCGTGAGTGGGCGTCAAAATTCGGACAGGTGAGATGATTCACCTCCGCGAAATGCATGGGCATGAAACATTGTCCGGCCTGCACGCAATCTGTCAGGACAGCGGTCGCGCTGATGGTGCCGCGACGGGAAACGACTTTGATCCGTTGCTGATTTTTCAAGCCGAGGGCTCCCGCGTCCGCCGGATTCAGTTCAATATAGCAAAAGTTGGGATGGAGCTGGCGCAGGATCGCGCTCTTGCCGGTGCGGCTGTTAGTATGCCATTGGGCGGAGCTGCCGCGGCCTGTCAGGAGGAGGAATGGATAGGCGCGCGAGGTGGTCTCCGGCATGGCGCGGGGGCATTCGAAAATGAACCTGGCGCGCCCGTCCGGATGGTGGAATATGCCGTCCTCGAAGAGCCGCCGCTCCGTTGGCGGTTCCCCCTCACCGGTGGCGGTCCACGGCCACTGAATGCCGCCCGAGCGCCGCAAGTGGTCGTAGTCGGAGATGCCGGTGATGTCGCTGGGCTGATCCTTGGACAGGCGTTTCAGGATTTCAAAAACGGCAGCCGGCGATGACCAGGCGGCCAAAAGCGGACCACAACCCCAGTGGTGCGCGATCAGGCGGAGGATGTTGAAATCGGATAGGGCCAGGCCCGGCGCGCGGCGGACTTTCGACACCACCCCGAACCGTCGTTCCGCATTGATGAAGGTGCCGTCTTTTTCCCCCCAGCCGGCGGCGGGCAAAAACAGGTGCGCCCGGCGCGCGGTTTCCGTGGTGGGATACATGTCCTGCACCACCAGAAGCTCCAGTTTTTCCAAGGCCCGGTTGCAGGCTCCGCTGTCGATCCAGGAATGCGCCGGATTGGTCGCCAACACCCACAGCGCCTTGATCCGTCCGGCGGAAATGCCTTCGATGATCTGGTCATAGGCGAGACCCTGTCGGTCGGGAATAACAGATTCCGGGATGTCGAGAATATCCGCGACTTTGGTCCGGTGCGCCGGATTGCTGAATTGATAGCCGCCCATGAGGCTGGTGGCATTGGCATAGAGCCGCGAGCCCATGGCATTGCATTGGCCGGTGATGCTGTTGGCACCGGTGCCGGGGCGGCCGATGTTGCCCGTCATCAGCGCGAGATTGATGATGGCCTGCGCGGTGCGGGTGGATTCGTGGCCTTGGTTCACCCCCATGGTCCACCAAAAAGAAACCCGCCCATTATTTGCTATAAGATCGGTAAGCTCCTCCAGTTGTTCCCTCGTCAGACCGGTGGCGTCGACGGTTGCGGCGGTGGTGAAGCCGGCCAGGAAATCCGCGAATTCCTCAAATCCGGAAGTGTGTTTGCCTATAAAATCGCGGTCAATGGCGCCGCGGTCCAGCAGCAGTGCGGCCAAACCGTAGAGCAGGCGGAGATCGCTTTTGGGTTGGATAGGGTAATGATGGGTCGCCGCCATGGCGGTCTCCGTCCGGCGTGGATCTATGACCACAATCTTCGGTGAACGGCAGTTCATCATGACGCGCTGCCACATGATAGGATGGGCGATGCAGGGATTCGCTCCGATGAAAATAACGACGTCGGATTCCTCGAAATCCGCGTAGGTGAAAGGCGGGGCGTCATAACCGAACGACTCCTTGTAGGCCACATGGGCGGTGGCCATGCATTGGCGGGTATTGCTGTCAAGATGGCGCAGTCCCATCCCGAATTTGGTCAGGGCGCCCAGGAGCGCCATTTCCTCCGTCACGATCTGACCGGTGCTGAGCACGGCGACGGCATCCGGTCCATGCTCCGCGATGATGCGCTTCATGCGGCTGCAGAATTCCTGTGACGCCTGACTCCAGTCCACGGGTTTTCCCATGAGCAGCGGGGTGACGCCACGATCCTCCGCGTCCAAAGGTGTCAGGGCCTCCCAGCCTTTCGGGCAAGCCATGCCGAGGTTCACCGGATAGTGGGTCGAAGGGCTGAGATTGACCGCGCTATCGTCCACAAGGTGGGCATCCAGACTGCAGCCGGTGGCGCAGAATCCACAGGTCAGGGAGGTGGTGGAGTCCGGATTCAACCGGTCGGGCACCAGCCCGGAACCCAGGCCGCCGAGGTTGGGTCTCAATACCAACTCACGGGTCAGCGGGCCGGTGAAGGCTCTCAAAACAGGCAGGTTCATAACGTCACACCTCCCGGCATTTTCGGCGCGTCCACAGCCCGGAAATATAACAGGCGGGAGGATGTGAATCCGAGCATCCATAAGGCAAATCCCGCCGCCGGCACCATCGGCCCGATCAGGATCGCGGCGGTCATGCAGCCATATTCCAGCCGTGTCCACACCGCGAGCGGACCCTGCTCCAGCCGCGTGGAATAACGATTTCCAATTTT